>JAAZED010000256.1 GCA_012512465.1 Oxalobacter sp.
AAGCCCGACAGAAACCAGATAGCGCACATGCCAGGACTTTCCCTGCGGGTCCTGCTGATCGGTTGCCTGGAGAGACGAGGGACAGCCACTGCTGATCGGAATGGTTTTTCTTTTATCCTGTATCGTCATGTCCGGATAGATGATTTTATAGTTGCTGAATTATTGAGCTGTTTGGTGAAAAAAATACAGGGCGGACTATGGTGTGTTTTTTTTCTGGAAAAGCAGGGGAGATACGCCGCTTTCGTCCCTGAATGCCTGGCAGACTTCCGGGTTTTCTGAACAGCATTGCTCTGTCAGAAAGCCAATCATGTCCAGCATGAGAGGAATATTGGCCCGGTAGCGCACGAAACGGCCTTCTTTTTCCATACTGACCAGCCCGGCATGCATGATGGCTTTCAGATGAAAAGACAGGTTGGTAGACGGGATATCCAATTGGCGGGCAATCTGTCCGGCTACCAGCCCATCCGGCGCATTCTTGACAAGCAGCCTGAAGACATCCAGCCGGATGTCAGAAGAAAGGGCTTCAAATAATACAGCGGCTTTTTGGGTTTCCATAAAACGATTATTCAAAAAATGTTGAAATGTGTCAAGCGTCATCCGGTTCCGTTGATCTCACGGGGCAATGATACAAAACAGGATGAAATCGTGAAAATCGTTTAATCTGGCAATTGGGTGAAAAACAGACATGAAAGGAAGGACGATGGAAATTGTGATCAAGCGGGCCTATGAGCCTGTTTCAGCCGATGATGGTTTCCGGGTACTGATCGACAGGTTATGGCCCCGCGGACTGTCAAAGGAAAAGGCGCATATTGATTTCTGGGACAAGCATATTGCGCCTTCCACGGAATTGCGAAAATGGTTCAACCATGAACCGGGCA
The DNA here is from genome assembly GCA_012512465.1 of Oxalobacter sp. Classification (GTDB taxonomy): domain Bacteria; phylum Pseudomonadota; class Gammaproteobacteria; order Burkholderiales; family Burkholderiaceae_D; genus Oxalobacter; species Oxalobacter vibrioformis. The sequence goes on from JAAZED010000256.1 coordinate 879, forward strand.
AATTTACGGAATTCACCCGCCGCTATGAGGCAGAGCTGAAAGAGGAAACTGAAGCACTGGGTGAACTGAAGGAAAAGGTCAGAGGGCAGAAAAAGGTCTCGCTGATTTATGGTGCAAAAGACCCGGAAATCAACCACGCCCGCGTATTGCAGGCGTACTTGCGAAAACAATGGAAATAAAGACAGTGTGCCGTGATCACGGTGGCAAAGGGAGAAAGTTTTCGTTGTCTTGTCACAGCGCGTATACTGATGCCTGTGGCGGTTGCTTGTAGCGTTAGGCATTGCGTCGCAGGTTTTTCAGGGAGAAAGAAATGAATATCGGTTTTCTGGGTGCAGGCAATATGGCCACATCCATCATCAGGGGCATGCTGGCCTCCGGTTTTACCAAACCGCAGAATATTTATGCAACCGCAAGAGATCAGGAAAAACTGAAACGCTTTGCCGAGGCAACGCGCATTAATATCTGTGCAGACAATGAGCAACTGGTTGAGGTTGCCGATGTGCTGATGTTGTCAATCAAGCCGGATATGTTTGATATACTGCTGCCGCCCCTTTCCAGGGCGGTGGCAAAGAAAAACCCGCTCGTGGTATCCGTTGCTGCAGGTACGTCAATGGAAAAAATCGGCGTTCTTCTGGGTGGTGTGGGCTCGCTGCCGATTGTGCGTGTGATTCCCAGTATCAATGTCGAAATCGGCCAGAGTATGACGGGTATCTGCTGTAACCGGATTGTGTCGGAAGAGCAATCCCGTTTTGTTTTTGCGCTTTTTGATACGCTGGGCAGGACCATGGCGATCGAGGAGTCCCAGTTTGGCGTGTTTTCGGCGGTTGCCTGCGCATCCCCGGCATTTGTTTTCATGTTTATTGAAGCGCTGGCACGAGGCGGCCTGAAAGGGGGCATGTCGATGCGGGATGCACTGATTGCGGCTGCGCAGGCGGTCATGGGCAGTGCTCAGTTTGTCCTGGAATGCAAAGAGCATCCGGCGGTCCTGATGGACCGGGTAACGTCACCAGGCGGAACAACGATTGCGGGTGTCATGGCGCTGGAAGAGGACGCTTTGCGTGCCAGTGTGATGCGGGCCGTCGATGCCGTCGGGAAACGTGACGCTGAATTGCTTCAGAAATAACAAACGGATAACAGGCCAGTGTGGCCCAGGGCAAGGAGAGAAAAATGGCAAGAATGATTTATTGCGCCAAGCTGCAAAAAGAGGTGGAGGGGCTGGATTATCCCCCTTATCCCGGTGAGCTGGGCAAGCGTATTTATGAAAATATCTCAAAAGAGGCGTGGGATGCCTGGATTCGTCAGCAGACCATGCTCGTTAACGAATATCGTCTGAATATGATGGATCCGCATGCCAGGAAGCTTTTGGCCGAGCAGATGGAAAAATTTCTCTTTGGCGAGGGGGCCGAGGAAGTACCGAATTACGTGCCCCCTGGTGAAAAGTAACGGAATTCAACAGGTGAAAAGACTGGTGTAAGCATGAGATTGTTGTAACGGTTGCCGGAGAATGTTTTATTATAAAAACTTGGTATTGCAGTGATGCATGTATTGAAAGTCTGAACTTTTTAACAACAGGAGGACATCATGCTGGATTCAATCAAACAGGCAAGTAAAAATATTGGTCGTGAGCTGAACCGGGCCTGGGAAAACCTGTCCGATGGCTGGCGTGAACTGTTAAGCCGCAGCAATAATTCACTGACCCATTTTGAGCCGGGTATGATGGATGGACAGCTCGAAGACGAGGCAAACCTGAATTTTCCGCGCTGGGGGCTGATTGCCAGTGAAGTGGAAGAAACGGCCAGTGACATTATTGTGCGTATTGAAATCCCGGGGGTGGAAAAACAGGACTGCACGATCCGGGTGGAAGGCAGTACGCTGATCATCAGCGGAGAAAAGCGTTTTGCCCGTGAAAGTGCTGAAAGCCATTACCATGCCATGGAGCGGGCGTATGGTGTTTTTGAACGCCGGATTGCCCTGCTGCGTCATGTGGATGCGGAAAAAGCCACGGCCAATGCCATCAACGGGGTACTGCTGATCCGCCTGCCCAAGGCGGCGACGGATACTGTCAGGGATATCCCGATTAACTGAGCCTGATGTCAAGCGCTGCCCTGTCAAAAGGGAGGCGCTTTTCTTGCCCTTTTTTCCCGTAACAGAGGAGGAGTCTGCCCATGTCATTCAAACTGTCATCCCCCGCTTTTGCTCATAATGAAATGATGTCTGCGCTTTATACTTGCGAAGGCCCGAATATTTCACCGCCTTTAGAGTGGACAGCGCCGCCTGCCGGCACCAAAAGTATCGTCCTGATTGTTGATGATCCTGATGCGCCGGATCCAGAAGCGCCAAAGATGACATGGGTACACTGGGTACTCTACAATATGCCGCCAGCACCAGGCACGCTGCCGGAAGGTATTGTAAACAAGGATTTGCCGGCCGGTACGCTGGTGGGCATCAATGACCGGAAAAATGCCGGGTATAACGGGCCTTGTCCGCCGATTGGCACGCATCGCTATTTCCACAAGATTTATGCGCTGGACACCGTCCTGCCGGACATGGGCAATGCCACCAAGGCTGAAGTCGTTGAAAAAATGGAAGGCCATGTGCTGGCCCAGTCTGAAATTATCGGTTTGTATATTCTGCAGAACAAGGATAAGTAAAGGAATCACTGATTAACGCGCCTTTGAGCGAATTGCTGCGCTCTTCGGTGTTCGCAAGCTTGTCTATCGTGAGATATGCCGCGCTTGCTGCGCGCCGTGCGCCTTGCACTTCATCTCACAAAACACGTTAATCAGCGATTCCAAAACTGCATCAGTTCCAATAAAAAAGAGGCAGCATTCGCTGCCTCTTTTGTTTGCGTTGGCCGGTTTATTTCGCCTTTCTGGTTTTACCCGCGCGGCGCTCGGCTGCGAGCGCTTCTTTTAACGCATCATCCACGGTCTCCAGCCAGACAAATTTCAGCTGTTTTTTTGCATCGTCCGGAATGTCTTCCAGGTCTTTTTTGTTGCGAGCCGGAAGCATGACGGTCTTGATGCCGGCACGTAATGCTGCTAGTACCTTTTCCTTGATGCCGCCAACCGGCAGAACCAGCCCGCGCAGGCTGATTTCACCCGTCATGGCATGGTCTGCCAGGATGGGGCGGTTCATCATCATGGATGTCAGTGCCAAAAACATGGCTACGCCTGCACTGGGACCGTCTTTCGGTATTGCCCCTGCGGGGACATGCACGTGAATATCACTGTTTTCAAAGAGGCCCGGTTCCAGGTTGAGCGAAACCGCCCGTGCCTTGAGGAGTGTCAGGGCAGCAATGGCGCTTTCCCGCATGACATCGCCCAGCTGGCCGGTCAGCGTCAGCTTGTCTTTGCCCGGCACCCGGCTTGCTTCAATGAAGAGGATATCTCCGCCAACCGGTGTCCAGGCAAGCCCTGTTGCAACGCCGGGCATGTCGGTGCGCATAGCCACTTCATTTTCAAAACGGGGCGCCCCCAGGATCCGGTGGACATCACTCACATCGATTTTTTTGCTTTCGACAATGCCTTCCGCTACCTGTACGGCTACATTGCGGCAGACACTGCCGATTTCACGCTCCAGGTTGCGAACGCCAGCTTCACGGGTGTAATGGTTGATGATTTCATGCAGGGCACGCTTGGTGATACGGCACTGTTTTGTATTCAGGCCATTGGCCTGCACCTGACGTTTGACCAGGTAACGTTCGGCAATCTGTGCTTTTTCCTCCTCTGTGTAGCCAGGCAGCTCGATCATTTCCATACGGTCACGAAGCGGACCCGGAATGGTATCCGGCATATTGGCCGTGCAGACAAACATGACGCCGGACAGATCAAACGGCACTGACAGGTAATTGTCCCGGAAACTGTTGTTCTGTTCAGGGTCAAGCACCTCAAGGAGCGCTGCGGCAGGGTCACCATGAACACCGGTGCCGAGCTTGTCGACTTCATCAAGCAGCATGACGCAGTTATTCGTGCCGGCGCGGCGGAGTGCCTGGATGATATTGCCAGGCAGGGCGCCCAGATAGGTGCGCCGGTGTCCCCGGATTTCCGCTTCATCGTGTACGCCCCCCATACTGACACGGACAAATTTGCGGCCGGTGGCTTTGGCAATGCTTTGCCCAAGGGACGTTTTACCGACACCCGGGGGGCCGACAAAACACAGGAGCGGGCTTCTGCCTTTCGGGTTGAGCTTGTGTACGGCCAGAAATTCCAGAATGCGCCGTTTGATTTTTTCCAGGCCATAGTGATCCTGGTCCAGCTGTTTGCGTGCCTTGGTAATGTCGGTTTGATCTTCACTGGCGATTGACCAGGGCAATTCGATCAGCCATTCCAGGTAAGTCCGCAGCATGGAGTATTCGCCAGCTGCTTCGGGCATGTTTTTCAGGCGGTTCAGCTCTTTTTTTGCATGCGTTTCCACTTCTTCGGGCATTTTCGCTTTGGCAATGGCTTTTTCGATATCATTCAGTTCCGAATTGCCGCTGTCATTATCGCCAAGCTGGTGCTGGATCGTTTTGAGCTGCTCTCGCAGAAGTGCTTCACGCTGGCGGTCACCCAGCCGTTCCTGGGTCTGCTTGTCAATATCGCGGGATACCCTTAAGACCTCAAGTCGG
>JAAZED010000257.1 GCA_012512465.1 Oxalobacter sp.
ACCCTAGACTGAAAGCCGGGCTTTCAGGGCACGGTAGTCTGTCTTGCCGCTGCCTAACAGGGGGATGGCATCTGTTTTCTCAATCCGTTTGACCGCATAAAGCAGGGAAAGCCCGGCGCTTCTCAACGTGGCATTCACCTCCACCAGTGTCAGGTCAAGCGGGGTAAAGAGCACGATTTGTGTTCCCTCCTCTTCCCGCGTTGCTTCCACTGCCAGCGCCACCCCTTCTTCAGGCGCATCCGGATGATGGCCATATGCCTGGAGCAGGACATTTTCTATCTGCGGCAGTGAAATCATTTCGCCCCCCACTTTGACAAAGCGCTTCAAACGGCCCTGGAAGGTCAGGCGGCCTGCCGCATCCATGCTGACCAGGTCTCCTGTCCTGTACCAGCTTTCTCCCTCAAATTCGACAAAAGGAGATGGCGCGTCGCCAATATACCCATGGAATATGCTGGGGCCACGCACCAGAAGCATACCGGTTTCACCGGTAGCTGCCCGTCCACCAATCACGCCCTCATCTTCTCTGACAATCACACCCGTTACCGACGGCAGCAGCGGCCCGATAGTGCCGGGATGCACATCACCGGGACGGTTGACAGAAACGGCCGGTGCACATTCGGTAATGCCATAGCCCTCGCAAAGCGAGGCAGACGGGCACTGCTCGGCAAATGCCTGATAAACATGCTCAGGACATTTTTCTGCACCGACAAAAGCGTATTTCACACTTGCCAGCCTGTCCGAATCTTTTGCCTGCTCCAAGAGCGCATACATGAAAGTGGGCGGCATCGCCAAAAGGCTGACACGAAAATCACGGATCAGGCCATTCAAGAGCGCCGGTTCTGTCGGATTGGCATGAAAGACCGCCTTGATACCCGTTGCCATCGGTATCACCAGCCCGACCATCAGTCCAAAGGAATGAAATGGCGGCAGCATCGCAAGCACCGTGTCATCTGACGCGAGGTTCAGCACCCGGATAATATCCACCGCATTTGTCAGCAGATTTTCATGGGTAAGCGGCACCGCCTTGGGAAAGGATTCCGATCCGGAAGTAAAAAGCACTGCCGCTGTCTGGGGCACCGGAAAATGTTTCACATCCTTCATCATCCGGGATTTGATCACGCCACGGACTTTGTCAACCAGTGAAAAAGACGCTGCCATTTTATCGAGCGCCACCCACTCGACCGAAAGCGACTCCATCGGCATGCCCTGTCGCTCAAGCCTGTCCATCAGGGGCGATACACTGACAATATGGCTGACTGCTGTCAGATCAATACAGTGCTTCAGATTGACCTCGCCCACGGTCCAGTTGAAAAAAACCGGCGTCTTGCCAGCCAGAAGCGCGGCTAACCAGACAACTACAGCCGCCGGTACCGAAGGCACCATGATACCCAGCCGCTCACCGGGCAATACCTTGAAACGTTCAGCAATAATCAGTGCCCCGAGAAATACCTGCTGGCGGCTTTTAAGGCCGCTCCTTTCCGCCAGAAGCGGATCCTTCGGATTGTGCTTCAGTTGGCGGAAAAAAGCCGAAACGATACAGGAAAGATCCGTCGGCAATTCCAGTGGAACAGCGGATGGCGGAAGAAACCAGGCATCCGGCGCAGGAGGCAACAGTTCATCTGCGCCAAGCTGTCCATTGGCGGCCAGCAGACAGTCTGCCACAGTATTTAACATCTCCAGGCTGGGAACACTATGCTGGAAAGCATCTTCAATCCCTATCGACACTTCCATCAGCATCAGGCTATCAAGCCCCAGATCATTGGAAAGGCTCATGCTGTCATAAACCGGATGATTCTCTGGCAGCCCTGCTGTTTCGCGCAGAATCCGGTACACCGTTTCACGAACATCCGGGTTGACATCCCGTGTATCCGCCACATTTTTATGCACCACGTATTCCGGCAGTTCCACCGGTTTACTTCCCTGCCAGAACCAGCGGGGAACCTGTACCGCAGGACGCTCTGTCTCGTTATAAAAATCCTCCAGATAACGGTTGAGTTCACGGCGATCCGTTACGCCGGCAAGCCCTTTCGCCTCGATAAAATCAACATGCACGCGCCGTCTTGGTGCAAAGAGGAAAACATTCCCCAATACCGTCAATATGCCCTGCAAGAGCGAGCGAATGAAATTGGGTGCCTTGCCCGTAGCCCCATAGCTGAAGGAACTGCCCCATACCCCACTGGTACGCACCAGCACCACCTGGATATCCGGTGCCTGCTGGATCAGGGACCACGCCCCGGAATTACCGCCAATATTTTCCCTGGATGAATGATAAACCCGGCCGGACGGATACATCAGCACATGGTCACCCGCCTTCAGGCTATCGAGGATCACATGGATACCCCGCTGTGTTTCGTCTACCGCTTTTGCCCCATCTTTCATCATGTCCGGAATCAGCACCGCATCCAGAAGCCTTGCCACCATTTTTCCGTGCAGCCCGGCCATCTGGCGTTCATCGACCAGCGGGCGCGGTGAATAACCGGCCAGCTGTGAATAGACAATAAAGGGGTCAATCAGTCCGGGGTGATTGGGCAAAAAAAGCACCGGCCCCCTGATATCAAGCGTGTCCAGCCCGGTAGTGGTGATCCGGTAACGCAGGGCCAGCACAAGACGCAAAAAAGTACCCAGCGGGCTATACCGCTCAAAAGGAAAGAGTACCCGCAGACGGCGATAAGCCCAGAACATGAACACCAACCCCGCCAGGCTGCACCACACAAGCTGTGTCGAGGGTTTTGCACCGCCGGTCAGTTCATGAACCCAGTCGAAGAGTGCGAAAAAGAAACCTGAAAGGATAATGCCGGAAAAAGAGGCAAAATTTGAAACACCCAGCACTTTGCCTTTTTCCGTGTCTGCCGGACGAATCTGGATAGTGCTGACCAGCGGGATCAGGTACATGCCGGCACTGATGCCCGTCAGAAGATACACCACCAGCAGAAAACCAGTCAGGAGAAAGGGATAAGCCGGCAAAAACACCACCAGCGAAGAAAACAGGATACCTGCCACCATCCCCGTACCGGCAGGAAAGAGATAGCGTCGCCAGATAGTGGCTTGATGCCTTCCCGC
>JAAZED010000021.1 GCA_012512465.1 Oxalobacter sp.
ACAACGTCTCCATTACCGTCAAGCTCATTTCCCCGATCGCGATGGAAGAAGGCTTGCGCTTCGCCATCCGTGAAGGTGGCAGAACGGTAGGTGCCGGCGTCGTATCCAAAATTATTGCATAACGCAGAGGAAGCGTCGTTATATTAAAAACTGTTTCATACCGTGTAGGGGAGTAGTTCAATTGGTAGAGCGTCGGTCTCCAAAACCGAAAGTTGGGGGTTCGAGCCCCTCCTCCCCTGCCAGAAGCGGTATGAACATTAATGCTGAGTTGGTATATCAAACCATCCTGTGCAGATTGCAGGCGTCATGAACGATAAAATTAAAATTGTCATCGCACTTTTGGCGTGTGCTGCCGGCATAGTGGGATATTATTTCTTTATAAACAAGCCTATGCTGATGCGCGCCGGTGTTTTGATTGCCGGTCTGGCGGTTGGCGCGATTTTTGCGTGGTTTTCTGAAACCGGCCGCAATTTTCTGGTATTTGCGCGTGAATCGGTTCGTGAGACAAGAAAGGTTGTCTGGCCTGAAAGAAAGGATGCCATTCGTGTCACTGCGATCGTTTTTGGTTTTGCGGTCATCATGGCGCTCTTCCTGTTTGGAACAGACAAGGTGCTTGAAATGGTTTTGTATGACTTCATTCTCGGCTGGAACAGATAATGAGTGAAAATAGCCAGGAAGATCGGACACAAGCCCCGATAACAGGTGCCAGGGATGCTTCTGATAAAAGACGCTGGTATGTGGTGCATGCTTATTCCGGTATGGAAAAAAGTGTGCGCCGTGCTTTGCTTGAGCGTATCGACCGCATGGGCATGAATGACCTGTTTGGTGAAATACTGGTGCCGACAGAAGAGGTGGTAGAGGTGAAGGGTGGCCAAAAATCGGTTACCGAACGCCGTTTTTTCCCGGGATATATCCTGGTTGAAATGGAAATGACCGATGAAACCTGGCATCTGGTAAAAAATACGCCTAAAATCACGGGCTTTATTGGTGGTAAATCCAACCGACCAACCCCGATTCCACAGCATGAGATTGACAAGCTGCTCCAGCAGATGCAGGAAGGTGTCGACAAGCCGCGGCCCAAGACTTCTTACGAAGTGGGTGAGCTGGTTCGTATCAAGGAAGGCCCGTTTGCTGATTTCAATGGCAATGTGGAAGAAGTGAATTATGAGAAATCGCGCCTGAGGGTTCTGGTAACTATTTTCGGGCGCTCCACTCCTGTCGAACTCGAATTCGGGCAGGTGGAAAAGGTATAGGATTTCAGCGTAAGCACGGTGCGCTGCGGCATGATTGTGCTGCGAAATCCGGCAAGAGGAGCCTGCTCTTTTGGGCAGGCGCTATGACTCACAATAATTAGGAAATAAAATGGCTAAGAAAATTGCCGGTTATATCAAGCTGCAAGTGCCAGCTGGTAAAGCCAATCCCTCTCCCCCGATTGGCCCTGCTTTGGGTCAGCGTGGTCTGAACATCATGGAATTCTGCAAAGCTTTCAATGCGCAGACACAGAATTTTGAAGCAGGAATGCCCATTCCGGTTGTGATTACCGCTTATGCAGACAAGTCTTTTTCCTTTGTGATGAAGACCCCGCCGGCGACATTCCTGATCAAGAAGGCTGCCGGTATTGATAAAGGTTCACAAAGGCCGCATACCGATAAGGTGGGTTCAATCAGCCGCGCCCAGATTGAGGAAATCGCCAAGACCAAAGAGCCGGATCTGACCGCAACTGATCTTGAGGCGGCGGTACGGACGATTGCAGGTTCTGCAAGATCCATGGGTATCACAGTGGAGGGCGTGTAATGGCTAAAGTATCGAAAAAAGTTCGCGCATTCAAGGAAAAAGTGGATCGCAGCAAACTGTATCCGGTTGATGAAGCCCTGGCGCTCCTGAAAGAATTTGCAACGGCCAAGTTCAACGAATCCATTGATATTGCGGTTCAGCTTGGCGTTGACCCGAGAAAATCCGACCAGGTGGTTCGCGGCTCGGTGGTTCTGCCTGCCGGTACCGGCAGGGATGTTCGCGTTGCGGTTTTTGCTACCGGTGAAAAGGCTGATCAGGCAAAAGAAGCCGGTGCTGACATTGTCGGTATGGAAGATCTGGCTGAGCGGATCAAGGCTGGTGACATGCCTTTTGATATTGTTATCGCTACGCCTGACACCATGCGTATTGTTGGGACGCTGGGGCAGATTCTTGGTCCGCGCGGCTTGATGCCGAATCCTCGTGTCGGTACAGTAACGCCTGATGTGGCGGTTGCCGTGAAAAATGCCAAGGCTGGCCAGATCCAGTACAGAACGGATCGTAACGGCATTATCCATGCAACGGTTGGGCGCAGGTCCTTTTCTGATGCAGACCTGAAGTCAAACATCAATGCGCTGATTGACGCATTGATCAAGGTGAAGCCAACCAGCAGCAAGGGCGCCTATGTCCGGAAGATTTCGCTTTCATCGACCATGGGTGCCGGTGTGCGTATCGACCAGACGACGCTTTCTGTTTGATGCAAGAATAAAGTCCCCGCCTGTCGATCGGGCGGGGCATGACTTTGGGCCGGATCGCCGCAGTATGGTCGATTCGGACAGTCAAAGACCGTTGGGCTGAAAACAGATTGTTTTCGGTTAAACCGGAAGAAGGATTTCCGCCCCAGCGCAGATGGTGAACCCAAACATGTTTTGTAGTTTTCAGGCGAATATGCCGGCAGTAAACTCCTAACTTTGGACACCGTGTATTAAACCGGTGCGAGGGATGCCTGTTTTTTGACAGGTGCTTGAGCACTATTTTTGGAGGTTGACCGTGGGTCTCAATCTGAATGACAAAAAGGCCGTTGTTGCGGAAGTCAGCGCGCAGTTAGCTGAAACGGAAACACTTGTACTGGCCGAATATCGTGGTATCCAGGTTGGTCACATGACGCAACTGCGCGTAAAGGCACGTGAGCAGGGTGTTTATCTTCGGGTATTGAAGAATACGCTTGCCCGCCGTGCGGTGGAAGGGACAGTTTTTGCTGATCTCGCTTCCGATATGACAGGACCGCTGATTTATTCCATGTCCAAAGATGCCGTTGCGGCTGCAAAAGTCCTGCAGGACTTTGCAAAAACCAACGACAGGCTTGTCATCAAAAGCGGCAGTTTTGCAGGAAAACGGCTGGATAAGGCTGCTGTTACCGAGCTGGCCAATATCCCGAGCCGGGAAGTCCTGCTGTCACAGCTTCTGGGTGTTATGCAGGCGCCTGTTGCGAGCTTTGCTCGCGGCCTGGCTGCGCTGGCAGCACAGAAAGAGTCGGCTTAAAAACCGATGCTTTCTTGGGAAATATCAAGCTTTTCCCACTGGAGTGCGTCAAAACCAACGATGAATTAATGTACTATTTTTAGGAGTTACAAATGGCAATGAGTAAAGAGGACATCCTGGAGGCCGTAGGCGCCATGTCCGTTATGGAATTAAATGATCTGGTAAAGGCTTTTGAAGAAAAATTCGGTGTGTCCGCCGCAGCTATGGCTGTTGCCGGTCCTGCCGGTGGCGCTGCTGGCGGCGCTGCTGCTGCTGAAGAGCAGACAGAATTTACCATCGTTTTAGCTGATTTTGGTGCCAATAAAGTTGGCGTCATTAAAGCGGTTCGTGAACTGACCGGCCTGGGCCTGAAAGAAGCCAAGGATATGGTTGATGCAGCACCAAAACCAGTCAAGGAAGGCGTTTCCAAGGCAGAAGCCGACGAAGCCAAGAAAAAACTGGAAGAAGCTGGCGCCAAAGTCGAAATCAAGTAATTTTTGCAATTTCTTACAATTTGGTAGTAGCAGGGTCATAGCTGAATCGCTTATAATAAGTGGTTCAGCTCTGGCTCCTTTACGCATTTCTTTGTTAAAACCCTGATTTTTCAAGGGGTTACGGCATGTTGACTTAAACAGGTTTAAAGGATTGAGGCTTGAGTTTTCCGGTTCAATATAGGCCGTATTGATACTGAAACCTGAATTTTCCATCCTTCAGCCACTCACGGAGTGTCCATGCATTACTCATTTACTGAGAAAAAGCGCATCCGGAAATCTTTTGCGAAGCGCGAGAACGTCCATCAAGTTCCCTTTTTGCTGGCAACCCAGCTTGAGTCCTATCACAACTTTTTGCAGTCGGATGTTATTCCGTCGCAGCGTAAAAGTGAAGGGCTGCAATCTGCGTTTGCTTCCATTTTCCCGATTGTTTCACACAACGGGTTTGCAAGACTGGAGTTTATTTCCTATACGCTGGGTGATCCCCCTTTTGATGTCAAGGAGTGCCAGCAGCGCGGTCTGACCTTTGCCTCACCGCTTCGCGCCAAGGTGCGTCTGGTTATCCTGGACAAGGAATCGCCGACGAAGCCGGTTGTCAAAGAGATGAAAGAGCAGGAAGTCTACATGGGCGAAATGCCGCTTATGACCGATACCGGCTCATTTGTGATTAACGGTACCGAGCGTGTTATTGTTTCCCAGTTGCATCGTTCGCCGGGTGTGTTCTTTGAGCACGATCGCGGCAAGACGCATTCGTCGGGCAAGCTGCTTTTCTCGGCCCGTATCATTCCTTATCGCGGTTCATGGCTGGATTTTGAGTTTGATCCGAAGGATATCCTGTTTTTCCGTGTTGATCGTCGCCGCAAGATGCCGGTTACCGTGCTCCTGAAGGCCATTGGCATGACAGCCGAGCAGATCCTGGAAAATTTCTTTGTCTTTGACCACTTCACGCTGCGTTCGGAAGGTGCCGAGATGGATTTTGTTCCGGCGCGTATGCGGGGTGAAATTGCCCGTTTCGACATTACCGACAAGAGCGGCAAGGTGCTGGTTTCCAAGGACAAGCGCATCAATGCCCGTAATATTCGCGAAATTGAGGCAGCTGACATTACCCGTATTTCCGTGCCCGAAGATTATCTGATCGGTCGCGTACTGGCAAAAAATATTGTTGACCAGGATACTGGTGAAATCGTTGCCAGGGTGAATGACGAACTGACAGAAGAAACCCTTGCCAAGCTGCGCCAGGCGGGTATCAAGGAAATGGAAACCCTGTATACCAATGATCTGGATCAGGGATCTTATATGTCACAAACGCTGCGTGTTGATGAAACAGCAGACCAGATGGCAGCAAGAATTGCCATTTACCGTATGATGCGCCCGGGCGAGCCGCCAACGGAAGAGTCCGTGGAAGCGCTTTTTAACGGACTCTTCTACAATCCGGATCGCTATGATTTGTCAACCGTCGGCCGCATGAAGTTTAATCGCCGTATCGGGCTGGAGCAGCTTGATGGCGAGATGACGCTGTCAGATGATGATGTTCTGGCTGTCATCAAGATTCTGGTTGAACTGCGTAATGGTCGTGGCGAGGTGGATGATATTGACCACCTGGGTAACCGCCGTGTCCGCTGTGTCGGTGAGCTGGCAGAAAACCAGTTCCGTGCCGGTCTGGTCAGAGTGGAGCGTGCCGTAAAAGAGCGTCTTGGGCAGGCTGAAGCCGATAATCTCATGCCGCATGACCTGATCAACTCCAAGCCGATATCAGCGGCGATTCGTGAATTCTTTGGCTCGTCTCAGTTGTCGCAGTTCATGGATCAGACCAATCCGCTGTCGGAAATCACGCACAAACGCCGTGTATCCGCGTTGGGGCCGGGCGGTTTGACTCGCGAAAGGGCCGGCTTTGAGGTCCGCGACGTGCACCCGACCCACTATGGCCGTGTCTGTCCGATTGAGACACCGGAAGGTCCGAACATTGGTCTGATCAATTCGCTGGCGCTGTATGCGCGCTTAAATGAATACGGTTTTCTGGAAACCCCTTACCGCAAGGTGATTGATTGCCAGGTAACGGACGAAATCGAATATCTTTCCGCGATTGAGGAAGGCCGTTACATTATTGCCCAGGCGAACAGTACGGTTGATGAAAAAGGCCTGCTGGCTGACGAATTGGTTTCTGCCCGTGAATTCGGTGAAAGTATTCTGGTGTCGCCAGAGCGTGTCCAGTACATGGATGTCGCGCCGGGCCAGATTGTCTCTGTTGCGGCGTCCCTCATCCCGTTCCTTGAGCACGATGATGCAAACCGCGCGCTGATGGGCGCCAACATGCAGCGTCAGGCTGTGCCGTGTCTGCGTCCGGAAAAGGCACTGGTTGGTACTGGTGTTGAGCGTACGGTGGCGGTTGACTCCGGTACAACGGTTCAGGCCGTTCGTGGCGGGACGGTTGACTATATTGATGCCGGCCGTATCGTGGTTCGTGTCAATGACGAGGAAGCCACAGCCGGTGAAGTCGGTGTTGATATTTATAACCTGATCAAATATACCCGTTCCAACCAGAACACCAATATCAACCAGCGTCCGATCGTTGAGGTGGGCGACAGGATTGAAAGAGGTGATGTTATCGCTGACGGCGCATCCACTGATCTGGGTGAACTGGCACTGGGACAGAACATGCTCGTGGCGTTCATGCCGTGGAATGGCCTCAATTTCGAGGATTCCATCCTGATTTCCGAGCGTGTGGTTGAGGATGACCGTTATACTTCGATCCATATCGAGGAACTTTCCGTGGTTGCTCGTGATACCAAGCTGGGAGCGGAAGAAATCACCCGTGATATTTCCAACCTGGCTGAAAACCAGTTGGCGCGTCTGGATGAATCCGGCATCGTTTATATCGGTGCCGAGGTACAGGCAGGGGATACGCTGGTCGGCAAGGTCACTCCGCGTGGTGAAACCCAACTGACGCCGGAAGAAAAACTGCTGCGTGCCATTTTCGGTGAGAAGGCTTCTGACGTGAAAGATACCTCGCTGCGCGTACCATCCGGTATGGTGGGTACCGTCATTGATGTACAGGTATTCACGCGTGAAGGTCTCGTTCGTGACAAGCGTGCCCAGCAGATTATTGATGATGAGCTGAAGCGTTATCGCATGGATCTGAATGACCAGATGCGTATCGTGGAAGGCGATGCTTTCCAGCGTCTGTCCAAACTCCTGATCGGCAAGAAAGTCAATGGCGGTCCGAAGAAGCTGGCAAAAGGCACCGAAATCAGCAAGGAGTATCTCTCCGATCTGGAGCGCTATCACTGGTTTGACATCCGTCCATCTGATGAGGACACCGCGCAGTCACTGGAAGCCATCAAGGAATCGATTGCGGAAAAACGCCATCAGTTTGATATGGCGTTTGAAGAGAAACGCAAGAAACTCACCCAGGGTGACGAGCTTCAGCCGGGTGTACAGAAGATGGTCAAGGTGTACCTAGCGGTTAAACGCCGCCTGCAGTCAGGTGACAAGATGGCTGGCCGTCATGGTAACAAGGGTGTGGTTTCCCGCATTGTGCCGGTTGAGGATATGCCGTATATGGCAGACGGGACACCTGCCGATCTCGTGTTGAATCCGCTGGGTGTGCCATCCCGTATGAATGTGGGCCAGATTCTGGAAACCCATCTTGGCTGGGCGGCAAAAGGTCTGGGACATCGCATTGGTGAAATGCTGGAAGCCAAGCGTAAGGTTGAGGAACTCCGTTCTTTCATCAAGCAGATTTATTCCGAAGGCGGGAAGCAGGAGGATCTGGACAGCCTGACCGATCAGGAAGTGCTGGAGTTGGCGAAAAACCTGAAAGAAGGCGTGCCGTTTGCAACGCCGGTCTTTGATGGTGCCAAAGAGCCCGAAATTCGCCGCATGCTGAATCTGGCTTATCCGGATGATGTGGCTGAAAAACTGGGTATGACGGCATCGAAAAACCAGGTCACGATGTACGATGGCCGCACAGGCGATCCATTTGAGCGTCCGGTAACGGTTGGTTACATGCACATGCTCAAGCTGCACCATCTGGTCGATGACAAGATGCATGCCCGTTCAACCGGCCCATACTCACTGGTGACCCAGCAGCCGCTGGGCGGCAAGGCACAGTTTGGCGGCCAGCGTTTTGGTGAGATGGAGGTCTGGGCGCTTGAGGCGTATGGCGCTTCCTACGTGTTGCAGGAAATGCTGACGGTCAAGTCGGATGATGTGAGCGGCCGTACCAAGGTTTATGAAAACCTGGTCAAGGGGGATCATGTCATTGATGCCGGCATGCCAGAATCGTTTAACGTACTGGTAAAAGAAATTCGTTCTCTCGGTATTGATATCGACCTGGAACGCAACTGATAGTAAGTCAGTCAGGAAGTTGTTTGGGGCGGCTTCCTGACGGTATACACACCCTAACCGGAGTGAAATATGAAAGCATTGCTCGATCTATTCAAGCAAGTTCAACAGGATGAACAATTTGACGCGATCAAGATTGGCTTGGCATCGCCAGAGAAAATCAGATCGTGGTCCTATGGCGAAGTCAAAAAGCCGGAGACCATCAATTACCGTACATTCAAACCTGAGCGCGATGGCTTGTTCTGTGCCAAGATTTTTGGCCCGATCAAGGATTATGAGTGTCTTTGCAGTAAATACAAAAGGCTCAAGCATCGCGGCGTGATCTGCGAAAAATGTGGTGTTGAAGTGACACTGGCCAAAGTCCGCCGTGAGCGGATGGGCCATATCGAACTGGCATCACCCGCTGCGCACATCTGGTTTCTGAAATCCCTGCCATCCCGTCTGGGTATGGTGCTCGACATGACGTTGCGCGATATTGAGCGTGTGCTTTACTTTGAAGCCTATGTGGTGACCGATCCCGGCATGACATCGTTGCGTAAGGGGCAAATCATGTCCGAGGACGATTATGCTGCGCGTTATGAAGAGTTTGGCGACGATTTTTCGGCCATGATGGGCGCCGAAGGTGTCCGTGAGCTGCTGCGTTCCATCGATATCAACCGTGAAGCGGAACAGCTGCGCGGTGAACTGCGTGACTCCAAGTCCGAAGCCAAGATCAAGAAGTATGCGAAAAGACTGAAAGTACTGGAAGCCTTCCAGCGTTCCGGTATCAAGCCGGAATGGATGATTATGGAAGTGCTGCCGGTTTTGCCGCCGGAACTGCGTCCGCTGGTACCGCTTGATGGTGGCCGTTTTGCCACATCTGATCTGAACGATCTGTATCGCCGTGTGATTAACCGTAATAACCGTCTGAAACGCCTGCTTGAGTTGCGTGCGCCGGAAATTATTACGCGCAATGAAAAACGCATGTTGCAGGAAGCGGTTGACTCCCTCCTGGACAACGGTCGTCGCGGCAAGGCCATGACGGGCGCCAACAAGCGTCCGCTGAAGTCACTGGCTGAAATGATCAAGGGTAAAGGCGGCCGTTGCCGTCAGAACCTGCTGGGTAAACTTGTCGACTATTCCGGCCGTTCCGTTATCGTGGTCGGCCCGCAGTTGAAACTGCATCAGTGCGGCTTGCCGAAACTGATGGCATTGGAGCTTTTCAAGCCGTTTATCTTCAACAAGCTTGAGCTGATGGGGCTGGCTACCACGATCAAGGCGGCCAAGCGTCTGGTTGATATGCAAGAAGGTATTGTCTGGGATATTCTGGAAGAAGTGATCCGTGAACATCCTGTGATGCTCAATCGTGCGCCAACGCTGCACAGGCTGGGTATCCAGGCATTTGAGCCGGTACTGATTGAAGGTAAGGCCATTCAGCTGCATCCGCTGGTCTGTGCGGCGTTTAACGCCGACTTCGACGGCGACCAGATGGCGGTTCACGTTCCGCTGTCTATCGAGGCACAGCTGGAAGCGCGTACGCTGATGCTGGCATCCAACAATATTCTGTTCCCCTCCAATGGCGAACCCTCCATTGTGCCGTCGCAGGATATCGTGCTGGGCCTGTACTATGCCACCCGTGAAAAAATCAATGGCAAGGGTGAAGGCCTGATGTTTGCCGATGTATCGGAAGTGCTCCGTGCCTACGACAACAAGGAAGTGGAACTGACCAGCCGGATTACCGTTCGTATTCCCGAGCTGCAGAAAGACCATGAAACCGGTGAAATGGTGAAACGTGTTGTCCGTCATGAGACAACCGTCGGTCGTGCCATGCTTTCCGAAATTCTGCCGGAAGGTCTGCCGTTTACCCTGCTGAATACCACGCTGAAGAAAAAGGAAATCTCCAGGTTGATCAACGGGTCTTTCCGTCGTTGCGGATTGAGAGAAACCGTTATTTTTGCTGACCGCCTGATGCAGTCCGGTTTCAGGCTGGCGACCCGTGCCGGTATTTCCATCTCGATTGATGACATGCTGGTGCCACAGGTCAAGACCGACCTGATTACCGCTGCCGAGCAGGAAGTCAAGCAGATCGAACAGCAATACTCTTCCGGCCTGGTAACGGCTGGCGAGCGCTATAACAAGGTTGTCGATATCTGGGGAAAAACCGGTGATGATGTCGGCAAGGCCATGATGGATCAACTGAAAGTGGAAGAAGTCGTCAAGCGTGACGGCTCAGTCACAACGCAGGAATCCTTCAACTCTATTTACATGATGGCGGACTCCGGTGCCCGTGGCTCTGCTGCGCAGATCAGGCAGCTGGCCGGTATGCGTGGCCTGATGGCCAAACCGGATGGTTCGATTATCGAAACGCCGATTACCGCGAACTTCCGTGAAGGGCTGAACGTACTCCAGTACTTCATTTCCACTCACGGTGCCCGTAAAGGTCTGGCCGATACCGCGCTGAAAACCGCCAACTCGGGTTATCTGACCCGCCGTCTGGTTGACGTGACGCAGGATCTGGTTGTGATCGAGGATGATTGCGGCACAACCAACGGTGCCGTGATGAAAGCGCTGATTGAAGGCGGTGAAGTCATTGAGGCCTTGAGTGATCGTATCCTGGGGCGTGTTGCGGCCAATGATGTGATCAACCCGGAAACGCAGGAAACCCTCTATGAAGCCGGCACCCTGTTGAATGAGGACATGGTTGAGGAAATCGCCCGTCTTGGTGTGGATGAAGTCAAGGTGCGTACGCCGCTGACCTGTGAAACCCGCTATGGTATGTGTGCCAAGTGCTATGGCCGCGATCTGGGCCGGGGTAACCTGGTTAATGTGGGTGAGGCTGTTGGCGTTATTGCTGCGCAATCCATCGGTGAGCCTGGTACCCAGCTGACAATGCGTACGTTCCATATTGGTGGTGCGGCTTCGCGTTCGGCAGTGGCATCCAATGTTGAGGCACGTTCAAACGGTACCATTCATTTTACCGCCACCATGCGTTATGTGACGAATGAGAAAGGTGACCAGATCGTCATTTCCCGTTCCGGTGAAGTCATTATTTCTGATGATCTGGGTCGTGAGCGTGAGCGTCATAAAGTGCCATACGGTGCAACATTGCAGGCGCATGACGGACTCGCCATCAAGGCAGGCAAGGTGCTGGCAACATGGGATCCGCTGACTCGCCCGATCATTACAGAGTATGCCGGTACGATCAAGTTTGAAAATGTGGAAGAGGGCGTGACGGTTGCCCGTCAGCTGGATGAGGTGACTGGTCTGTCCACCCTGGTGGTTATTGACCCGAAACGTCGCGGTACTTCCACCAAGTCGGCACGTCCGCAGGTCAAGCTGCTCGATGACAGCGGCCAGGAAGTCAAGATTGCAGGTACAGAGCACTCCGTTACCATCAGCTTCCAGGTTGGTGCACTGCTCATGGTGCAGGATGGCCAGAAAGTATCCGTTGGCGAAGTGCTGGCACGTATCCCGACCGAGTCACAGAAGACACGCGACATTACGGGTGGTTTGCCGCGCGTGGCGGAACTCTTTGAAGCCCGTTCACCCAAGGATGCCGGTACGTTGGCTGAGGTGACAGGTACCGTTGCATTCGGTAAGGAAACCAAGGGCAAGCAGCGTCTGGAAATCACCGATATGGACGGCAACCGTCATGAATTCCTGATCGGCAAGGAAAAGCAGGTGCTGGTCCACGATGGTCAGGTTGTCAACAAGGGAGAAATGATTGTTGACGGTCCGGCTGATCCGCAGGATATCCTGAGGCTGCTGGGTATCGAGGCGCTTGCCCGTTACATCGTTGACGAGGTGCAGGATGTGTATCGCCTGCAGGGCGTGAAGATCAATGACAAGCACATTGAAGTCATTGTCCGCCAGATGCTGCGTCGTGTGAATGTGATTGACGCAGGAGATACGTCCTACATTACGGGTGAGCAGGTTGAGCGTTCAGAATTGCTCGATGAAAATGATCGCGTGATTGCGGAAGGCAAAATTCCGGCGACCCATGAAAACGTGCTTTTGGGTATTACCAAGGCATCGCTTTCAACCGATTCGTTCATTTCAGCCGCTTCCTTCCAGGAAACGACCCGCGTGCTTACCGAAGCAGCCATCATGGGCAAGCGCGACGGTCTGCGTGGTCTGAAAGAAAACGTGATCGTTGGACGTCTGATCCCGGCTGGTACCGGCCTGGCTGTTCACCGTGCCCGCAGACTCAAGGGCGTCTGGGAGCGTGAAGAACGTGAAGCCATGGAGCGCGAGGAGCGCGAATCGCTTTTCAGCCCGATGCCCGCAGAAGGTGCGTCATCTGAAGAGGTGGATTCCATCAATCCGGATCAGGTCTGATAGCGTCATCAGTCAAAAAGGCATTCCGGATAATCCGGAATGCCTTTTTTATCGCAGTCGTTTTACCCGCCCCGGTTTTTTTGTTGTTTTTTTGCCGTTTTTTTTAAATTGGCGGCAAACAGGAATTGACTTGGGCAATCAGGCGGTTTAGAATCTCTGGTTCTCAATGTATGCCTTTGGCAGATGATGACCTAAATCATTGTTTTACCTGCTCTGGCACTCATCTAGCGGTCAGATAATCTCTCCGTAGAGTCCCCGGTACGTCTTGGGCGTGACCGGGATTGTTACATTAATTAATAAATATAGCTGGAAAGATCGATGCCAACCATCAATCAATTGATTCGTAAGCCGCGTGTTTCCGTCAAGGTGAAAAGCAAATCACCTGCACTGGAAAACTGCCCGCAAAAGCGCGGCGTCTGCACGCGCGTTTATACAACGACACCGAAAAAACCGAACTCCGCATTGCGTAAGGTGGCCAAAGTGCGCCTGACCAATGGATTTGAGGTGATTTCGTACATCGGCGGCGAGGGCCATAATCTGCAGGAACACAGCGTGGTTCTGCTTCGTGGTGGTCGTGTGAAAGACTTGCCGGGTGTGCGCTATCACATGGTGCGCGGTTCTCTGGATACGCAGGGTGTGAAAGACCGTAAGCAGGCCCGTTCCAAATACGGTGCCAAGCGCGCGAAACCTGCCAAGGCTTAATCGGCTTTAGCCGGTGGTGTGTGAGTCGGCCCGAATGGCCGAGTAAGTGGTGTGCCATGATGGTGCGCCATGAGTGTTTGAAACGCTCGACTGAAGATAGAAAGGAAATGCAATGCCTCGTCGTCGCGAAGTACCAAAACGCGAAATTCTGCCTGATCCGAAATTCGGTAATGTGGATGTTGCGAAATTCGTCAACGTCCTGATGCTCTCAGGCAAAAAATCTGTAGCAGAAAATATCATCTACGGTGCTTTTGACATTATCCAGGGAAAATCCGGCAAGGATCCTCTGGAAACGTTCATGACTGCAATCAATAACTGCAAACCGCTTGTTGAAGTGAAGTCCCGCCGTGTTGGTGGTGCCAACTATCAGGTGCCTATTGAGGTCAGGCCGGTTCGCCGCATGGCGCTTTCCATGCGCTGGATTCGCGAAGCTGCCGCCAAGCGCAGCGAAAAATCCATGCCGCAGCGTCTGGCTGGCGAATTGCTTGAGGCGGCAGAAGGCCGTGGCGGCGCAATGAGAAAGCGTGACGAAGTGCACCGGATGGCGGAAGCTAACAAAGCGTTTTCCCATTTCCGCTTTTAATTGAGTATTTGAACAGCAGCATAAAACGTGATGTTGTTCACAAAAAACAATCATTTGCAGGCCGGGCACATTCTGAAAAGAACGTGATGCTCGGCTTTGTTTATCTGAAAGAAACTAGGACTGAATATGGCTCGCAAGACACCCATTGAACGCTATCGTAATATCGGTATTTCCGCGCATATTGACGCTGGCAAAACCACAACAACCGAACGTATTCTGTTTTATACCGGCGTTAATCACAAACTGGGTGAAGTACACGACGGTGCGGCAACCATGGACTGGATGGAGCAGGAACAGGAGCGCGGTATCACCATTACTTCCGCTGCTACGACCTGCTTCTGGACAGGGATGGCCGGCAATTTTCCCGAGCACCATATCAATATTATTGATACCCCGGGCCACGTTGACTTTACCATTGAGGTTGAGCGTTCCATGCGTGTTCTGGATGGCGCATGCATGGTGTACTGTGCCGTAGGTGGTGTACAGCCACAATCTGAAACAGTCTGGCGTCAGGCCAACAAATACAACGTGCCGCGTCTGGCCTTCGTTAACAAGATGGATCGTACCGGTGCCAATTTCTTCAAGGTCTATGACCAGATGCGTTCCCGTCTGAAGGCCAACCCCATACCACTGCAGGTGCCTGTTGGCGCTGAGGACAACTTTGAGGGTGTGGTTGACCTGGTCAAGATGAAAGCCATCTACTGGGATGAGGCGTCGCAGGGTACCAAGTTCGAGTACCGCGATGTGCCGGAAAATCTGATGGAGATCGCGCAGGAATGGCGTGAAAAGCTGCTGGAAACGGCTGCCGAATCCAGCGAAGACCTGATGAACAAATACCTCGAAGAAGGTGATCTTTCAGAAGAGGATATCAAGAAGGCGCTTCGCCAGCGCACCATTGACGGTGAAATTGTGCCGATGATGTGCGGTACGGCATTCAAGAACAAGGGTGTGCAGGCTATGCTGGATGCGGTGATTGAATACCTGCCCTCTCCGATTGATATTCCTCCTGTTGAAGGGATTGATGACAGTGAGCAGCCGGCTACCCGCAAGGCGGACGATAATGAAAAGTTCTCCGCGCTGGCATTCAAGATCATGACAGACCCCTTTGTTGGTCAACTGATTTTCTTCCGTGTTTATTCCGGCATGGTGAAGTCCGGCGATACGGTTTTCAACCCGCTCAAAGGCAAGCGCGAGCGTTTGGGTCGTATCCTGCAGATGCATGCCAATAACCGCGAAGGAATCAAGGAGGTGCGCGCTGGTGATATCGCTGCTGCTGTCGGTCTGCGTGAAGCCACTACTGGTGAAACGCTGTGTGATCCGAGTGCGCCGATTACGCTGGAACGTATGGAATTTCCAGAGCCGGTTATTTCCCAGGCGGTTGAGCCAAAAACAAAGGTTGACCAGGAAAAAATGGGTATTGCGCTGGGTCGTCTGGCTCAGGAAGATCCGTCTTTCCGTGTGCATACCGACGAAGAGTCCGGTCAGACTATTATTTCCGGTATGGGTGAATTGCATCTGGACATTCTGGTTGATCGGATGCGCCGTGAATTCGGTGTTGAGGCAACGGTCGGTAAACCGCAGGTGGCCTATCGTGAAACGATCCGTTCTGTTTGTGATGAAATCGAAGGCAAATTCGTCAAACAGTCTGGTGGTCGCGGTCAGTATGGTCACGTTGTGCTGAAAATTGAGCCGCAGGAAGCCGGCAAGGGCTTTGAGTTCATTGATGCCATCAAGGGTGGTGTCGTGCCACGTGAATATATTCCTGCGGTTGAGAAGGGAATTGTTGACACGCTGCCGGTAGGTGTGATGGCAGGCTATCCGGTGGTTGACGTCAAGGTAACGCTGTTCTTCGGTTCCTACCATGATGTTGACTCCAACGAAAATGCCTTTAGAATGGCGGCATCCATGGCGCTGAAAGATGGTTTACGCAAAGCCAATCCGGCTCTGCTTGAGCCAATGATGGCTGTTGAAGTGGAAACGCCGGAAGACTATGCCGGTACGGTTATGGGTGACCTGTCATCCCGCCGTGGCATGGTGCAGGGCATGGATGAGATTCCAGGCGGTGGCGGCAAGATCATCAAGGCTGAGGTGCCGTTGTCTGAAATGTTCGGTTACGCCACTGCGTTGCGTTCGGCAACACAGGGCCGTGCAACCTATACCATGGAATTCAAGCATTACGCTGAAGCACCCAAGCATGTTGCTGACGCAATTGTCAGCTCAAAAGCAAAGTAATTTAATCCGTTTTAACGGACAAGGAAAAACTTAACAATCGTTCTTTTTGAAGGAAAACAACAATGGCAAAGAGCAAATTTGAGCGGACCAAGCCGCACGTAAACGTAGGGACAATTGGGCACGTAGACCATGGTAAGACGACCCTGACAGCGGCGCTTGCGACCATCCTTTCCAAGAAATTTGG
>JAAZED010000258.1 GCA_012512465.1 Oxalobacter sp.
GGTCGTGTCGTTGACGCACTGGGTCAGCCAATTGACGGCAAAGGCCCGATCAGTGCCAAATTGTCCTCACCGATTGAAAAGATCGCCCCGGGTGTTATTGCCCGTCAATCTGTCTCCCAGCCGATGCAAACCGGCTTGAAGGCGATTGACTCCATGGTCCCGATTGGCCGTGGACAGCGTGAGCTCATCATTGGTGACCGCCAGACCGGTAAAACGGCGGTGGCGATTGATGCGATCATCAACCAGAAGGGCCAGGACATGATCTGTATTTATGTCGCTATCGGCCAGAAAGCATCGTCGATCAAAAACACCGTTCGCGCGCTTGAAGATCATGGTGCCATGGATTACACCATCGTGGTCACCGCAACGGCATCCGAATCGGCTGCAATGCAGTATGTCTCTCCTTATTCCGGCTGCGCCATGGGTGAATATTTCCGTGATCGCGGGCAGGATGCACTGATCATTTATGATGACCTGTCAAAACAGGCCGTAGCCTACCGTCAGGTATCCCTGCTGCTTCGCCGCCCGCCGGGCCGTGAAGCATACCCGGGTGACGTCTTCTATCTGCACTCCCGCCTGCTTGAACGCGGTGCACGGGTTAATGCTGAATACGTTGAGCAATTTACCAACGGTGAAGTCAAGGGTAAAACCGGTTCACTGACTGCCCTGCCGATCATTGAAACCCAGGCAGGTGACGTTTCCGCATTCGTGCCGACCAATGTGATTTCCATCACTGATGGTCAGATCTTCTTGGAAACCTCCCTCTTCAACTCGGGTATCCGTCCGGCAATTAACGCCGGCATTTCGGTCTCCCGTGTGGGTGGTGCCGCGCAGACCAATGCGGTTAAAGGACAGTCCGGCGGTATCCGTACCGACTTGGCGCAGTATCGTGAGCTCGCTGCTTTCTCGCAGTTCGCATCGGATCTGGATGACGCAACCCGTCGCCAGCTTGACCGTGGTGCACGCGTTACTGAATTGCTGAAACAGCCGCAATACTCCCCGCTGCCGATCTCACTGATGACAGTCTCCCTCTTTATGGTGAACTCAGGCTCTCTGGATGATATCGAAGTCAAGGACGTTCTCCCATTTGAATCCGGTTTGCATGCCTATCTGAAGGCCCATCAAGCGGAACTGCTCAAGCGGATTGAAGACAGCAAGCGTCTTGAAAAAGAGGACCAGGGTATTTTGGCTACAGCAATTGCCGAGTACAAGCAAGGTAGCGGTTTTGTTGCTGCCGCAGAGGAATGACAACGGTCTTAACGCAATAAGGAGTACGCCTGATGGCATCAAGTAAAGAGATACGTGGTCATATCAAGAGCGTAGAAAACACGAGGAAAATTACCAAGGCAATGGAAATGGTTGCCGCATCCAAAATGCGCCGAGCGCAGGAACGGATGCGGGCATCCAGGCCCTACAGCGATATTGTTCGCAGTATTGCCGCGCATATGACGGAAGCCAATCCTGAGTATGTGCATCCCTTTACGCTTCCCAGAGAAGGGGCCAAACGCGTCGGTTTTGTTGTTGTAACAACTGATAAGGGACTGTGTGGCGGTCTGAATACCAACATTTTGCGCATATCAACCAACAGGATGCGCGCAGAAGAAGAAGCCGGCAATGATATTGTGACGGTAGTCATTGGTAACAAGGGCCTCGGCTTTCTTAACCGTATTGGTGCGAAGATTCTTTCCCACGCTGTGCAACTGGGTGA
>JAAZED010000259.1 GCA_012512465.1 Oxalobacter sp.
CCACGCAGCATTCAGTTTATCCAAAAAATTCACAGTGCATTCTCCAGAGACAAAGTGTATATTGTAACGCGTAAAACAAGCGAATCGCCCATGAATTCCTTATCGAGAAAAGACATTCTCCTGCTCATCGTCCTCACGCTTTTCTGGGGACTCAACTGGCCGGTAATGAAATTCGGCGTGACAAATATCCCGCCGGTGACATTTCGTGTCATGGGCATGTTCTGTTCACTGCCGGTCATGTGGTTTTTCGCCCGTCGGATGAATGAATCCATTGCCGTTCCCAAAGCATACATACTTCCACTGATCAGGCTGGCCATTCCCAATATCCTGATCTGTCAGACCATGATGATTCTCGGCGTCAAAATGCTGTCCTCCGGGCGCGCCGCCATTCTGTGTTACACCATGCCGGTATGGGCAGTGATATTTTCATGCCTGCTGTTTAAGGAAAAACTCTCCCGTATGGCGTTTTTTGGCATCATCTGCGCAGCCGCGGGTGCCCTGCTTTTACTTTCCGGCGATTTTTCCGTGCTGTCTTCCGGTTCCACCGGCACATGCATCGCACTCGGTGCTGCGGCCATCTGGGGATACGGCACGGTTCAGCTCAGGCGCAAACAGATACCCGTTCCCACCAGTTCCCTGACTTTCTGGATGATCGCTTTCAGCGCAACGGTCATGGCACTGATCGCGCTCATCTTTGAGCATCCGTCGTGGCGAATGCCGGAACCGCTTGAGTGGGCCGCAATCTTATACAATGCTATCTTTGTATTTGGCGTTGCCACCACGATCTGGAATAAAATGGCACGTACCCTGCCACCGGTTGCTTCAGGCCTGTCCATCATGATGGTGCCTGTCGTTGGTGTTTTTTCCGGCGCATGGATCCTGTCAGAAACCCCGCACTGGCAGGATTATGTCGCGATGCTGCTGATCCTGGTTTCCATGAGCACGGTTCTCTTGAAACCGGGTGCATCCGCCCGCAAATAGTTTTTATGACCGGACTTTTCTGATCTGTTTATTTTGAGGACTGTATGAAAAAATTAATCCGTTTCGTGATGATTTGTGCCACTGCCCTTCTTCTCAGTTCCTGTGGCTACAACCAGTTCCAGCAAAAGGATGAAGCCGTAAAAGCGGCATGGGCGGAAGTGCTGAACCAGTATCAGCGCCGTGCGGATCTCATTCCCAACCTGGTCAATACCGTCAAGGGATACACCCAGCATGAAAATGAAACCCTTGTCCAGGTAACCCAGGCACGCGCCGCAGCCACCAGCTTCCAGATCACACCGGAGGTGCTGAACAACCCGGCATCCTTCCAGAAATTCCAGCAGCTCCAGGGCGAACTGACTTCCGCACTTTCCCGGCTGATGGCCGTATCCGAACGTTACCCGGACCTGAAAGCTGACGGACGCTTCCGCGATCTGCAGGCACAGCTGGAAGGAACAGAAAACCGGATCACGGTCGCCCGCCAGCGCTATATCCAGACGGTAGCAGACTACAATGTGCTGGCACGGAGCTTTCCCTCCAACATTACCGCACTGGTATTCGGCTATAAACAGAAAGCCTCCTTTACCGTTGATAATGAAAAAGCCATTTCAACAGCACCGGCTGTCAATTTTGACAAGTGATGCTTAAGTGATGAAACACCCCGCGTTTTTTCGTCTGCTTTTCGCCTCACTGCTTGTTTTATTGTGTGCGGCCAGCCAGGCACAGGAACTGAAAGCTGTCCCCCCGCTTCAAACGCGGGTAACGGATCTGGCCGGTATGCTCACCCCTGACGAACGGGAGACACTCGAAAAAACATTACGGGACTATGAGGCCGAAAAAGGCAGCCAGATCGCTCTCCTGCTGGTTGACAGCACCGAGCCAGAATCCATTGAGCAATACAGTATCCGGGTCGTCGATGCATGGAAACTTGGCAGGGAAGGCGTTGACGACGGCGTTTTGCTGCTGGTTGCCAAAAACAACCCGCCCGCGCTGAACCGGCTCCGGATTGAAAGCGGACGCGGCACAGAAGGCGTGCTGACCGATATCCAGGCCAAGCGTATCCTCCAGGATGTCATCGCCCCGCGCTTCAGGCTCAATGACTTCTATGGCGGACTTTCCGCCGGGGTTTCTGCCATTATCGCCACACTGAACCAGGAAGAATTTGCACCACCGGCAGAAAAGGAACAGCAGGCAAGTCAGATCGGATCATGGCTGTCTTTCTTCATCATGCTGCTGTTCATTTTCATCCTCATCCGCTCCAGAAGACGGGGCGCTTTTCTGAGCGGTATCATACTGGGCGGAAGCCTCGGCAGATACCGGGGAAGGGATGATGACCGCTTTGGCGGCGGTGGCTTTGGCGGCGGTGGCGGCGGATTTTCCGGTGGCGGGGGTGGCTTTTCCGGCGGCGGCGCCTCGGGCAACTGGTAAGGAGTACATCATGAGCCGTTTTTTCCGACATCTTTTCACCACCCGCACGGCAGCAAGCCGCGTCTTTCCTGCGACGACACTCAAAGCCATCGAAAGCTGCATTACCGAGGGCGAGAAAACCCACCGGGCCGAACTGCGTGTCATTATCGAACCAGCCCTGTCAATGGATGCCATCCGTGCAAAAACCGCACCGAGAGAAAGAGCGCTTGAACTCTTCGGGCGCTACGGCATCTGGGATACGGAAGAAAACTGCGGTGTCCTGGTCTATATCAATCTGGCGGACCGTCAGGTTGAAATTGTGGCAGACCGCGGTGTTGCCCCCAAAGTGGATCAGAAGGAGTGGGATACCATCTGCTTGACCATGACAGAAGGATTCAGCCAGGGACGTTTTCAGCAAAGCACACTGGACGCACTGACATCCATCAATCAACTCCTCAAACAGCATTTTCCGCTGAACGGGCCACGGGAAAACCAGCTGCCGGATGAGCCCATCCTCCTTTAGCTGTTATTTTTCCTCAATAAAAAAGCAGCCGAAGCTGCTTTTTTATTTGGTAACACGGACTATTTACTTGGCTGGAACAGGCGGCGGCGTTTCCTCTGTCGCCGCAGGCTCTACTGCTGCCGGTACAGCCGACGAGGTAACCGGCGGCGTGGTATTCACGTTCATCTTGCCGGTTGCCAGTGCAGGCTCTGTCACCGCCTTGGCAGGAACAGTCGGTGCCACCACAGCGGTTACCGGCTCAGGCTGGGTATCCGCTTCGGTTACCGTCATCGGCAACAGCGGCACAATGAGCAATGCCACAATATTGATGATCTTGATCAGTGGATTGACCGCCGGGCCTGCCGTATCTTTATACGGATCGCCCACCGTGTCACCGGTCACCGCCGCTTTATGGGCTTCGGAACCTTTACCACCAAAGTGACCATCTTCAATGTACTTTTTCGCATTATCCCAGGCACCGCCCCCGGTCGTCATGGAAATCGCAACGAAAATCCCGGTCACAATCGTCCCCATCAGCACACCACCCAAAGCAGCAGGTCCCAATGCCAGGCCAACCACAATCGGTACGACCACCGGCAGGAGGGATGGAATGATCATTTCCTTGATCGCCGCCGTTGTCAGCATGTCTACTGCCTTGTCGTATTGGGGCTTGCCTTCACCGGTCATGATGCCCTTGATCTCCTTGAACTGGCGGCGCACTTCAACCACGACAGCACCGGCTGCACGGCCAACCGCTTCCATCGCCATCGCGCTGAAAAGGTAGGGAATCAGGCCGCCAATAAAGAGGCCAATGATGACACGCGGATTGGACAGGTCAAATGTCGTGGTATGACCGACGGACTCCAGCGCATGCGTATAATCGGCAAAAAGCACAATAGCCGCAAGCGCTGCCGAACCGATCGCATAGCCCTTGGTCACCGCCTTGGTTGTATTGCCCACGGCATCAAGCGGGTCGGTAATGGCGCGAACGGAATCCGGCATGCCGGCCATTTCCGCAATGCCACCGGCATTATCGGTAATCGGGCCATAGGCATCGAGTGCCACGATAATCCCAGCCATCGACAGCATGGACGTCGCCGCAATAGCAACACCGTACAGGCCGCCACAAAACTGGTAAGAAACAAAAATGGCAACACAGACTGCCAGCACCGGATAGGCGGTTGACTTCATGGAGATGCCCAGACCGGCAATAATGTTGGTGCCATGACCCGTCGTCGATGCTTCGGCAATATGCTTGACCGGCTTGAAGTCGGTTCCCGTATAGTACTCGGTGATATAAACCATGAGTCCGGTGAGAACAATACCGACAACCGACGCGCCAATCATCTGCCAGCGCATGTCTTCCGGCATCATGAACCAGGTCACAATCACGAAACCAATCAGTGAAAGTCCGGCAGACCACCAGAGCCCTTTGTAAAGCGCTGACATCACCTTCTTGTCCGGATCAGCCTTGACCAGCGAACAGCCGACAATCGAACCGATAATGGAAACCCCGCCCAGCACCAGCGGATACAGAATCGCCTGGGTCGTGGCATTGGTAATCAACAGCGCACCCAGGAGCATGGTCGCAATCAGGGTGACCACATACGTTTCAAAAAGGTCTGCTGCCATACCGGCACAGTCACCCACATTGTCACCCACGTTGTCGGCAATCACGGCAGGATTGCGCGGATCATCTTCAGGGATACCGGCTTCCACCTTGCCGACCAGGTCTGCACCCACATCAGCGCCCTTGGTAAAAATACCGCCACCCAGACGGGCGAAAATCGAAATCAGCGACGCACCAAACGCCAGGCCGATCAGCGGCTTGATGATGTCATGGGCAGAAAGTGACGTATTGGCCGGTGCAACGAGGATCAGTGCCAGATAGAAAAGGGCCACGCCCAGAAGACCCAGCCCGGCAACCAGCATCCCGGTAATCGCGCCACCCTTGAAAGCGACATTGAGCGCTTCGTTCATGCCGGTAACCGCTGCCTGCGCGGTGCGGACATTGGCGCGAACCGAAACATTCATGCCGATAAAGCCGCATGCGCCGGAAAGTATGGCGCCGACAAGAAACCCGATAGCGGTAGAAAAACCCAGTCCCGGAATAAACCCGATGGCAATAAACAGGACAATACCGACAACGGCAATCGTACGATACTGGCGCGCCAGATACGCTGCAGCTCCCTGCTGGATCGCCTGCGCGATATCCTGCATGGCCTGGTTACCGGCATCCTGCTTGAGAATCCAGTTTCTCGTCACAAGACCGTATACAACGGCAATAATTCCACACACTACGGCAAACCACAAACCTGCTGCCATGTTTACTCCTTTTTATTATCTATCCAGTCGTTATGTAATTGAAAATCTGCTCGAAAACGGGGTCAGTTGCTCAGGGCACTGAGCAGGTTGGCCGTGATGTCATCCACTGCGCCAACGCCGGAAATACGGCGAAAACGGGGAGCACCGGGTACGCCGGATTCAGCCCACTTGCTGTAATAGCCCACCAGGATTTCGGTCTGCTCATGATAGACGGCCAAACGTTTTTTCACCGTTTCTTCCTTGTCATCATCACGGACGATCAGCGCTTCACCGGTAATATCATCCTTGCCGTCATTTTTTGGCGGGTAAAACTCGACATGGTATGTCCGCCCGGATGCCGGATGAACACGGCGACCGCTCATGCGGGCAACAATCATTTCATCAGGCACATCAATTTCCACCACATACTCAATGGCAATGCCTGCTTCCTTTAAGGCCTCAGCCTGCCCCAGTGTTCTCGGGAAACCGTCAAAAAGATACCCGGCCTTGCAGTCCGGCTCTTTAAGACGTTCTTTTACCAGGTTAATGATGAGGTCATCTGACACCAGACCACCGGCATCCATGACTTTTTTCGCTTCCAGGCCAAGTGGTGTTCCGGCACTGACAGCCGCCCGGAGCATATCGCCGGTAGAAATCTGTGGAATACCGTATTTTTCACGAATGAATGTGGCCTGGGTACCCTTCCCGGCACCTGGGGCTCCTAACAGGATGAGGCGCATTGCAATTTTCCTATCTGATCAAAATGGACAACAAAAAAGAGGCCCGTGTCCGTTTTTTCGGACCACAGCCCTGTTTTGTCCATGTAATTAATTTGCGTATTTCCCAAAAACATTAGATTTTAACTTGGAATCGCAACAATTTCGAGTGTTTTGAGTTACTTAGACTGATCCTGAGCCAATAAAAAATGCCTTCGCACCCGTTCAAGGTCTTCCGGCGTATCAACACCCGCGGCTGGAATCGTGTGGCTCACATAGACGGCTATGGTATGGCCGTGCCATAAAACCCGCAGCTGTTCCAACGCTTCAAACTGCTCGACAGGCGAAATCGGCAACGTGGGATATTGCTGTAAAAAGGCGTTACGAAACGCATACAGCCCGACATGTCTTAAGGCTTCATAACCTGCCGGCAGCTTCTGCGGCTTCTCAGCAAAAGCGGATCGATCCCAGGGAATCGGCGCCCTTGAAAAATAAAGCGCGCGATCTTCGCTGTCTAAAATCACTTTCACAATATTCGGATTAAAAAGATCCCCGGCAGCATGAATCGGATGTGCCGCTGTGGCCATCGGTGTCTTTTCACTGATTTTTGCAGCCGTCGCGGCAATCAGCTCCGGTTCAATCAATGGTTCGTCCCCCTGGACATTCACAACAACCGCCTCATCCGGCCACTGCATTTTTTGGGCCACTTCAGCAATACGGTCCGTACCCGACGGATGGGTTGCCAGCGTCATCATGGCTGTCACGCCATGTGCCGTGCAGGCACCAATAATAGAAGTATCATCGGTTGCCACAATCACTTCCGAGGCACCGGAAAGACGGGCCCGCTCGGCGACACGAACCACCATCGGCTTTCCGCCGATATCGGCAAGCGGTTTGTTGGGAAGACGGGTGGACGCCAGACGGGCAGGAATAACAACATGAAAGGACATAAGATCAGCCGCTCAATATAATGGATCAGGGAAATTCATCGTCTTCAAGTTCCCGCGCCTGGTCTGCCCACATGACAGGAATACCGTCGCGGATCGGATAAGCCAGTCGGTCAGAGCGACAGATGAGTTCCTGTTTTTCCCTGTCATAATGAACCGGCGCCTTGCACAGCGGGCATACCAGTATGTCAAGCAGTTCCGTATTCACGGCATTTCTCCACTATTTTCTGTTCCAGTCCATCATCAAGCTGCGCTCTCACCGGCACAACCCAGATACGTGTGTCCTTTGCGATGGCAGCTATTCGGGCACATTTTACTGCATCTTTCTCCGTGACCAGAATGATATCCGCATCCATTTTCTCAAAAGGGTTGCTGGCATAATCAAAATGATCAGGAAGCGGGCATGTCTGTACCTCCAGACGGGCGGTTTTCAGCATGACAAAAAAACGGGCCGGGTTGCCGATCCCGGCAACGGCTGCAATCCGCAGACGCCCATGCCGCCCGCTTTCGGACAGTTCGGCCAGCGTCATGCGCCTTGAACGGTCCATCAGCATTTCAGCCGTATCGCCGGCCAACTGCATCAGGAAAATATCCGGGGAATAAATCAGATTGCCGGGCGCCGGATAATTCATGCTGTTGACCACGGTAAAATCGCGGCGACGGGAAACAGGCTCCCTTAATGGTCCCGCAGGCAACATCCACCCGTTTCCGGCCCCCCGCCCGTCAAAAAGAACCATCTCGATATCCCGCTGCATGGCATAGTGCTGCAATCCATCATCTGAAATAATGACATTGACGTCAGGGTGCCGCTCAAGCAACAGCCGGGCCGCATCCACCCGCTTTTTTCCCACCACAACCGGACAGCCGGCGTTCAAACGGATCAGAAGCGGCTCATCTCCGATATTGCCCGGCAGGGAATCCGGCAGAACCTCCTCCGGCAGCTTCCCCTTTGCGCCATAACCCCGCGAAACAACGCCCGGATGAAAACCCGCGCGCGTCAATGCTTTAGCCAGCCAGATCACCAGGGGGGTTTTTCCGGTACCGCCTATAAAAATATTGCCGACCACCACAACCGGTACCGGCAGTTTCGACGATTTGAAAAACCCTGCCTGGTAAGCTTTTCGCCTTGCCCAGACCACCAGGCGAAAAAGCAGGGATAGCGGCCACAGGAGCCCGGCAAGCCTGCCGCGATCCTGCCAGATAGCCATCCAGTCTGTTTTTGGTGACGATTTCATCGATCCGGGATTATCCCCCTGCTTCTGACTGCGTGGCAAACGTCAGCCTTTCCAGTCCCGCCAGGCGGGCGGCTTCCATGACATTGATGACGCGCTGATGAGGGGCACTGCCGTCAGCGGCAATAATCACAACCGGATCTTTCACATCGGTTGACTCCGGCGCGATAATCCGCATTTCCCTTGCCAGTTGCGCCGGATTTTCGTAAGTGATGCGATGGTTGTTAATGGCATACTGGCCTGACGCATCAATGGTCACATACAACTCATTAGGCCGCTCCGGCATCATGTCGGCATGCGCCGTGGGCAGAGTAATCTGCAATTCCGTGTATTTACTGTACGTGGTTGTCACCATCAGGAAAATCAGGATAACCAGCAGCACATCAATAAACGGAATCAGGTTGATTTCCGGTTCATCACGTGCTTTGCGCTTACGAAAATCCATGGGTGCTCTCTATACTTCCATAAAATGCTGGCTGTGTACCACCTCAACC
>JAAZED010000260.1 GCA_012512465.1 Oxalobacter sp.
GCGCAGAATAGCCGGATGCCTTCCGAGAGTTTTTCGGTTCCCATGGCATCTTCATTGAGCATGAAGCGGAAGGTTTTTTCGTCGACTGTTATTTTTTCGACCGGATCGGCGCTGGCGGTATCAGGGGAGAGCTTGCGGGCTACCGGGGCGTCCGATTCAGAGAGTTTCTGAAGCAATTCCGGGCTGATGGTCAACAGATCGCAGCCTGCCAGTTCGGTGATCTGTGAAGTATTGCGAAAGCTCGCTCCCATGACTTCAGTCTTGTAACCGAATTTGCGGTAGTAGTTATAGATGCGTTTGACAGACTGTACACCCGGATCATCTGCACCGGTGTATTCATTGCCGGTTGATTTTTTGTACCAGTCATAAATCCGTCCGACAAAGGGCGAGATGAGCTGGACACCCGCATCGGCACAGGCTATTGCCTGCGATAGAGAAAAGAGCAGGGTCATGTTGCATCGGATGCCTTCTTTTTCGAGTACCTTGGCGGCTTCAATGCCTTCCCAGGTGGACGCGATCTTGATCAGTACCCGTTCGCGGGAGACACCGGCGGCTTCGTAAAGGGCAATCAGGTCGCGTCCTTTACTGATGCTGCCAGCCGTATCAAAGGACAGGCGTGCATCGGTTTCGGTGGATACCCGGCCCGGCACGATATTGAGAATTTCGCAGCCGAAAGCCACCAGCAGGCGGTCAATGATTTCTTCCGTGGATTTTTCCCTGTTGTCGCGTACC
The DNA here is from genome assembly GCA_012512465.1 of Oxalobacter sp. Classification (GTDB taxonomy): domain Bacteria; phylum Pseudomonadota; class Gammaproteobacteria; order Burkholderiales; family Burkholderiaceae_D; genus Oxalobacter; species Oxalobacter vibrioformis. Next base: position 733 of record JAAZED010000260.1, read on the forward strand.
GCCTTTTCCAGAAGGGAGTGATAGGTGTCTTTCTGGACAGCCTTGACGATCAGTGAGGGGTTGGTCGTGGAATCCTGTGGGGTATAACTGCGAATGGACTGGAAATCGCCGGTATCGGCCACGACGGTGGTGTATTGTCTGAGCTGTTCGAGTTGATTCATATTTTTCCCCTCGCAAAATCGGTGTGCCAGGAAGGCAGCGTTATTCAGCATCCTTCATCCGGTAAGAAACTCAGACAGGCATAACCGCTTTTTTTTCTGGCGAAAGCGCTGCCATGTCGAAACGATCAATACCCGTCGCTTTTTTTGTATGAAGATGAGGGATATGCTACACCTGAATTGTAGCAATTCTGGTTCGGATATGGCAGAAATCGCTGATAAATGTCTTAAAATCTGCCTGTAAGCATGAGGTAAATACACTTTTTGTAAAAAAAGCCTTTGCTTTTGTTGTTTATAAGTAATATTCTGTAGCAGTCTCAAGCATTTTTTGGGCAGTTTTTTTCTGTTCACATAAAAAAATGGCGGAAACCGGTGTTTCCCCGTTTTTCGAGTGATTTTGCCCGAGGGGGTGACGCCTCTTTTGGCAAGGTTATTGTGTTGAACTTTTTTTACCGGATAAAAGTCAAGACCATGAAAGCACTCAAATTTCTTATCGGCCTAACGGCAGCCCTGTTACTGGTGTCATGTGACCAGAAAAAGGATATCCCTGATGCGGAAGTAACCGCTGTTGCCAAGGAGGCCTATATCTACGGCTACCCGATGGTGAAGAATTACAAGGAAATGTATGCTTCCGCCATTGATACGCAAAGCCCAGAATACAAAAAACCGCTTAATGAACTTTACATGGCGGCCCGTGTGGATACACCGGCTGACCAGGTGAAGGAAACGGCCAGCAACGATACTCCGTATGGCAGCGTGTGGCTCGACTTAAGACGTGAGCCGCTTGTGCTGACGGTACCGGCAGTGGAAGACAGCCGTTACTACTCGGTCCAGTTTACCGATCTGTATGCCTATAATTTTGATTACGTCGGTACCCGTACCGGTGGTAACAAGGGGGGCAAATTCCTGATTGTCGGTCCGGACTGGAAAGGGGAGAAGCCGGAAGGAATTGACCGTGTTATCCAGTCGGATACCCAGTTTGCCTACGGTCTTGTCCGTATCCAGCTGCTGAATCCGGAAGATATGCCTACTGTGGCAAAGATCCAGGATGCCTTTGCACTGGTTCCGTTTTCCCAGTTCAGCGGTGCAACGGCACCTGCTGAGGTGGCACCGGTGAATTTCCCTGCGTACAGTGATGAAAAATCGATTACACCTGAATTTTTCTCTTACCTGAATTTCGTGATGCAGTTTGCCAGGCCGCCGGCCGATGAAGCTGAACTCATGAAGCGCTTCGACAAGATCGGTGTGGGTGCCGGCAAATCCTTCTCTATGGAAGGCATGGGGGAAAATGAGAAAAAAGCCCTTCAGTCAGGAATTGATGGCGCTATTGCCGATCTGGATGCGGCGGTGAAAGGCGATCTGGTCAAGGGCGCCGACATGCATGGCACCCGGGCAGACCTGAAGAATAATTACCTGAACCGTGCCTATGGTGCGATGGTTGATCCATATGGAGCATCACCCCAGGAAATCCTTTCCATCAGCTACAAGCTGGATTCGGAATTCAAGGTGTTGAATGGCGCCAACCATTACACCATCCGCTTTGAAAAGGACAAGCTGCCGCCTGCCAATGCTTTCTGGTCACTGACCATGTATGAGCTGCCAGGCCAGCTGTTGGTGGATAACCCGGTCAAACGCTACACCGTTGACAGCACGATGGTTTCCAACATGGTAACCGACCCGACCGATGGCAGTGTCACCATCTTCATCCAGAAGGATTCACCGGGCAGCGAGCCAATGCCAAAGGCAGCTGATGCAGCGCCAAAAGCAGGTGATACAGCGAAAACCGATACGGCACCCAAAGCAACCGGCGCGGCACCTGCCGCAGCTGATGCGGCCAAGCCTGTCAAGATCGCTTCACCAGCCCCGGCCGATGCCGGAAAAGTGACCGCTGCCGCACCGAAAGCGGCTGATACGGCCAAACCTGCGGTAAACAGTGCTGCAGAGAAAAAACCGGCTGCTGCTGATACTGCTGCCAAGCCAGCCGCTGATGCTGCCAGGAAACCGGCAGTGGCACAGCCTGTTGGAACGCTTTCAGCCAACTGGCTGCCGGCACCGGAAGGTGACTTCTACATAGTGATGCGTATTTACATCCCGAAAGAAGATGCCTTGAACGGTACCTGGAAAGAGCCTGCTGTGATGCGTTTCAATACGGAAGAAGTGCCTGCTGAAGGCGCAGCCGCACAACCGGCAGATGCAGCCAAGCCTGCTGATACCCCGGCAGCCGATGGCGCCAAACCGGCAGAAGCACAGCCATCCGGCACGGCACCAGCAGCGAAACCGGCAGATGCCAAGGCTGCCGCACCCGCAACGGCTCCGGCAGAAGCCGCGAAGCCAGTTGCCACCCAGCCAGCGGCTTCTTCAACGCCAGCCAAGCCTGCTGCAGCCGCAACAATGCCGGCAGCGACCGGAACCACGCCTGCTGCCGCGCCCGCCGCTACACCGGCGACCAAGCCGGCAGCAACGGCTCCGGCAGCAACAACCCAGCCGGCAGCGGCATCATCCGCTGCCAAACCGGCGGCAACGACAGGCGGCCAGTCCGGTACGGCACAGCCTGCCCCTAAACCCTGACGGCTTGCCAGTCAAAACAACAAGGGCACAGTTATCTGTGCCCTTTTTTATTCCCGAATGGAAAGGACTGGAAGGGCTGCCCCTAATTCAGGGCGGCCCTTGCCAGGCTGATTAACCCTGCTGTCGAACTGTCATGCGGGTGGGTGGCGTTGCCTTCCAGTTCTTCCTGGATGGTTTTTGCCAGTACCTTGCCCAGTTCAACACCCCACTGGTCAAAGGGATTGACGTCCCAGATGGCGCCCTGCACGAAGGTTTTGTGCTCATAAAGGGCAACGAGTGCGCCCAGTGATTCGGGGCGCAGGATATTCATCAGGAGGGTATTGCTCGGGCGGTTGCCCGGGAAGGTGCGGTGCGGGATCTGGAATTCAATTTCGTCTTCCCCCATGTTCTGTGCCTGAAGATCAGCGCGCACCTCGTCTGCCGTCTTGCCCAGCATGAGGGCTTCAGACTGGGCAAAGCAATTGGCCAAAAGTGCTGCATGGTGGTGGGGCAGGGTATGCGAAGGCCTTAGGGCCGTGATGAAATCAATCGGGGTGATATCGGTACCCTGGTGCAGCAACTGGAAGTAGGCATGCTGGCCATTGGTGCCGACATTGCCCCAGACCACGGGGCTGGTGTGCCAGCTAACCGGGATACCTGCCTTTGTTACGCGTTTGCCGTTGCTTTCCATTTCCAGCTGTTGCAGGTACGAGGGAAAGTAGGCCAGATCCTGCAGGTAGGGTGCAATCGAAATGGAAGGATAGTCCAGGAAATTGCGGTTCCAGATGCCGATGAGTGCGAGGATGACGGGCATGTTGTTTTCCAGGGCGGCATTTTTGAAGTGCACGTCCATGGCATAGGCGCCTGCCAGGAACTCGGCAAAATGGTCATAGCCGATGGCCAGCGCAACAGACAGCCCGATGGCCGACCAGACGGAGTAGCGCCCGCCGACCCAGTCCCAGAAGGGGAACATGTTGTCGGTGTGGATGCCGAAGGCGCTGACTGCCTCGGCATTGGTCGAAATGGCGACAAAGTGCCTGGGCAGGTCGGCCTCGGTTGCGCCTTGTAAAAACCAGTTGCGTGCCGTATTGGCGTTCAGCATGGTTTCCAGCGTGGTGAAGGTTTTTGAGGCGACGATAAAGAGACTGGTTTCCGGCCGGACCTGTTTCAGGACGGCATCCAGGTCATGGCCATCCACATTGGAGACAAAGTGCACACGAATATCATCACGGTGCCAGGGGCGCAGTGCCTGGCATACCATGTGCGGCCCCAGGTCTGAGCCGCCGATGCCGATATTGATGACATCCGTAATGCGTTTTCCCGTATAGCCTGTCCATTCCCCGCTGTGTATGCGCCGGGTAAAAGC
>JAAZED010000261.1 GCA_012512465.1 Oxalobacter sp.
CTCTTTGAAATCGGGCAGACGCGCAGCGAAAAGCTCTTTTAAGGAACCAAAATGTTTCATGATCTCCCGCGCCAGATCCACAGCACTTTTGCCATGTGATCCGGTACGCAGAAAAATTGCCAGCAGTTCGGCATCCGACAAATGACGGGGCCCCTCGTTTATCAACCTCTCTCTTGGTCTTTCGCTTTCCGGCCAGTCTGTAATTGCCATAACGGTTTTCAGCTCCTTATCTGTTAGGATATTGCCCTGGCCGCCATTCGATTATGATGTCGTTATTCGGCAGCATCAGCCAATGCTGCGCCTATTGTAAATGGCTTTCGTGAAAATACCCCCGATATTGTTTATCCCTGTTGCAGAAAGATCATGAATAAAAAACTGTTTCTGGCACAGCCAAGAGGATTCTGCGCCGGTGTGCATCGTGCGATTGCCACAGTTGAACGTGCACTGGCACTTTTTGGCCAGCCCATCTATGTCCGCCATGAAATTGTCCACAATACCCATGTCGTGGACAGCCTCAAACAAAAAGGCGCTGTTTTCATCGAAGAGCTGGATGATGTTCCGAATGGCAGCACCCTTATTTTTTCGGCACATGGTGTTTCAAAAGCTATTGAGAGCGAAGCAAAAGAACGGGGATTCCGGATATTTGACGCAACCTGCCCGCTGGTGACAAAAGTCCACATGGAAGTCTCCATGATGCGGCAGGAAGACCGGGAAATTATTGTCATCGGACACAGCGGCCATCCTGAGGTGGAAGGCACGATGGGACAATCTGACACCGGCATGTACCTTGTCGAAAGCGTTGAAGACATCCCTGAACTGGATGTCAATAACCCGGACCGGCTTGCCTACGTTTCACAGACAACGCTTTCCGTTGCAGATACAACGGATGTGATTGCGGCCCTCAAGGCCCATTTCCCCGCCATTATCGAGCCGCCGAAAGCCGATATCTGTTATGCCACAACCAATCGCCAGAACGCAGTCAAACAGCTTGCTGAAATCGCCACCCTGATTATTGTTGTCGGCAGTCCCAGCAGCTCAAACTCCAACCGGTTAAGAGAAGTTGCTGAAAGGAAGGGGGTAACAGCCTATATGGTGGATAACGCCTCGGAAATTGATCCGCAATGGCTTGAGGGGCACACAGCAATCGGCGTGACAGCGGGCGCATCCGCACCGGAAATCCTCGTTCAGGAAGTCATTGAAATGCTTCAGAAACACGGCGTCACAGCCATAGAAGAACTGGAAGGCATCACGGAAAACCTGTCATTTCCGGTACCACGCGGACTGGGAAGGCGATAGGGTGTGTTAACACCCCTAAGAAAGTAATCAGCCAAGGCGCCGCGAAAGCATCGCTGAAACGCCTGTCAATGCCGCAAACGTATCCTGTATGACGTAAACGGGAATATGGGACAGGTAGGATGAAAAACGCCCTTTTTCTTCAAAACGCTGCCTGAATCCTGATGCAAAAAAGCGTTCCCCCAATCGTGGCACGATCCCTCCCCCGATATAGATTCCGCCTCTTGCACCCAGGGTCAGCGCCAGATTGCCGGCCACCGTGCCCAGCATCTGGCAAAATGTTTCGACGACCTCTTCGCACCAGCGGCATTCTCCTGACAGCGCTCTGGCCGTAATATCGGCCGCGCGAAGCGGATCAGCATCCCTGCCCCGGCTTTCCATGATCAGGCGATAAATCAGCTCCAGCCCCATCCCGGAGATGAAACGTTCCGCTGATACGTGTGGATACTGTTTTTTGGCAAGACGCAACAACTCGATTTCCCGTTCGCTGAAAAGCGAAAATGTCGCATGCCCTCCTTCCGCTTCGAGCGGTACCCAAACCTCGCCACAGGGAATCAGGCCTGAAACGCCCAAACCGGTTCCGGCACCCAGCAGACCAACTGGCTGGTCGGCAACGGGATCATCTCCTCCCACCTGCTTTAACGCTTCCGGTGCCATAAAAGGCAGCGCCATTGCCAGCGCCGTGAAGTCGTTGATGAAAAGCAGCGTGTCAAAACCAAATTTTTTCCGGACGGCTTCAATCGAAAAAGCCCACGCCGAATTGGTCATTTTGATCCGGTCCCCCGTAACGGGGTTGGCGATGGCCATGGCGGCATGCCGTATGTGCTTCGAACCGGCAGCAACAGCTTCGGATTGTGACAGGAACTTCTCCAGCGCTTCTTCCAGGCCTGAAAATGAACGGTTCGGATAAATCGACATGACTTCAATACCGCCTGGCATTGTCTCAATGGCAAAACGCGCATTGGTGCCGCCGATATCAGCCAGCAGGCGGGGAAAATGGTCAGTCATACCGGTTATATTCATCCCTGTTCCTATTCTTAAATCCGGATTGATGCTTTTTACAGGATAAATGATAACGTATCACCCTGCAC
>JAAZED010000022.1 GCA_012512465.1 Oxalobacter sp.
ATGCACAACTGCAACACCAGTTGCAGGCGTTGCGAAAACACCAGCTCGACGCCCACCATGGCAACCGACATCACCAGCGCCACAATCACGCCCATCGAAAACGGCCGGTTCCTGAAAAGAGAAAAATCAATCAGCGGCACCCTGCTCCTTGTCTGCCGCCTCACAAAAACCACCATCCCGATCACACCGGTAATCGCCGCAACCAGCGCAATCACCCACGAGGAATCACGACGGGCAATCTCCTTTACCGCATAAGCCAGGCCAACCAGCCCCACCATCACCTGCACCGAACCAACCAGGTCCCACGTGCGCCCTTTTTGCTTTTTACCTTCCGGAAGCAGCAGCACCCCCGTTACCAGCGCGGCAACCACCACCGGCACATTAATCAGGAAAACAGACCCCCACCAGAAATACTCCAGCAGGACACCCCCCACCACCGGCCCGAAAGCCGCGCCGCCGGACGCCACCGCACCCCAGATACCAAAAGCCATGGCCCGCTCTTTTTCATCCGTAAACGTCACCCGGATAATAGACAGCGTCGCGGGCATCATCATCGCAGCACCTACCGCCAGGAGAACCCGGGCAGCAATCAGCGATTCCGGCACCGGCGAAAACGCCGCAAAAAGCGACGCCACACCAAAAACCATCAAGCCGCCAACAAACATCCGCTTGTGGCCAAGATGATCCCCAAGCGTGCCAAGCCCCGGCAAAAGCCCCGCCACCACCAGCGGATAAGCATTCATGATCCACAGCTTCTGCGACGCAGAAGCCTTCAAATCATGCGTCAGGCTCGGCAGCGCCGTATACAGCACCGTCATATCCATGACAACCAGCATCAAGGCACTGGAAACAATCCCCAGCACCACCCATCTTCCATATCTTTGCATCATTGCACCTGTATATGCTTCGTTTCGGGCCCAACCGCGAGCCTTTTGTAACCACCCTCAAGGCGTATTTTTCAAATCCGGCGTCGAAACACCTGCCGGTTTGACCAGTTGGCAGCCCGCATTCACGTACTGCCCTGTTTGAAATCCGGCGTCCCGAAGGACGCTTTCAGATTGACAGGCAAAATTACCTAAGTTTTCGACTTTGGCTTGCCTTTTTTGTTCTGTCTCTTTACCTCACCGGCAAACACCGCCGTGCCGTCGCCATTCTCCTGCCGGTAGGCCGAAGCGCGTGTCATCTCAACCAGCCGCGACACCATCCTTTCCCGGAAAGCCGGCGCAAACACCATCCCTTCCGTGAGGTCAGCCAGCCACAGGCCGTCTGCCGCATACTGCACGATCCACAGTTCCGGCGAATCCGCCATCTCGCCGTACAGCGCCATCTGATCCTTTATCCATTCCTGCCATCGGCTTCGCAGCCCCATATCCGTCGTCATCGCCAGCGAAAGCACCCCAAAAAGCCGGTTTTCCTCACTCGCGCCTACATCGGCATGCGTCACCGTCATCAGGTAGGCACGCGTAAAACGCCCGAAAGCATCCGCATCCTCCTTCGCAAATACCGCAATCCGCTTTTCCAGCCAGGCCAGGATACGCTCAAACATCGCATCCAGGAGCGCGCGCTTGCCCCTGAAATGATGCAAAAGCCCGCCCTTACTCACCCCGGCCCCCTGCGCCACCGCATCCAGCGTCACACTTGCCACGCCTTTATCAATCGCGATCTTCCCGGCCACATCCAGCAGCCGCGAGCGCAAAGCCGCAGGATCATTCCTGCGCGTTCTGCCCGGTGCGGGTTCCTTTTTTATGACAGTTTCAACTTGCATGACTCACATCATACCGTCTGGACGGTTTTTTGTCAAGCGAGAGGGGAAGCCGTGCTTACGCGACGGCAGGTGCGTTTTGTTTTATCATCCTATGCGAGTGGGCGTGTCTACGCCTTTTGATTGGGGTAATACCCTTCGCTTGTTGTATTCACTACGCTCAGATTAGACCTCGATAGAACATCATAAGGTGG
>JAAZED010000262.1 GCA_012512465.1 Oxalobacter sp.
CGTCAGCGCCGGATCGGCAGAGAGCTCGGAAAAGACGGCGCCAGCCTCCACTGCGGAGAGCTGGTCCTTGTCGCCCAGCATGATGAGCCGCGCATGGGCGGGCAGCGCGTTAAAGAGGTGCGACGCCATTGCCAGATCAATCATCGACGCTTCGTCGACCACGAGGGTATCCACCAGCAGCGGGTTGTCCGCATGATGGCGAAAGACTCCAGCCGTTGATGTCATGCCCAGCAGCCGGTGCAGCGTAAAGGCTTCTGACGACATTTTCGCCTGCACATCGGCAGGAAAGCGCGCGGTCTGTGCCCGGATGGCTTCCAGCATGCGCATGGCGGCCTTGCCGGTGGGTGCGGCAAGCATGATGCGCTGCTGGGGATGTTGCGAGAGCAGGCAGGCGAGGATATTGGCTACCGTGGTGGTCTTGCCCGTGCCCGGCCCGCCGCTGATGATGGTGAGACAGCCGCGCATGGCCAGCGCGGCAGCAAGCCGCTGCCAGTCGGCTGTTTTCGCCTCCGCCTTGCCGAAAAAACGATCCAGTGCCAAACGGGCGGCTGCCGTATCAACAGGCATCGCGGTTTTGAGGGCCAGTATGCGCCTTGCCAGTATGCGCTCGTAAGCAAAGTAACGGTGCAGGTAAAGGCGGTTGCCCGCGTCCAGTATCAGCGGTAGGTTGCCGGGCGCGTCAGGCGTGCCGACCAGGCCGGACTCAAAAAGCAGGGCGCGGACATCGGCAATCGGCGGCCAGCGGTCAAAGTCCGGCTGTTCTTCCAGCGGCAGGCACACATGCCCGGCAGAGACAGCCATGCTCAGCCAGTACGCCAGCCCACAAAGCCAGTCCTGCGCGGTCTCGTCCACATCCCGCTCTTTTGCCCAGGTGGCCACATAGGCCGAAAAGGCGTCAGCCAGCAGCTGGGCGGGGGGCTGGTGAAAAGCCATCAGGCACCTCCTCCTGAAAGCAGGGCATCAAGCGCACGGATAAGCCGCTCATCCGCGCGGCGGAAAAAGACGCCGGAAGGCGTACCGTTTTCCTGGCGCCATGCGGGCCTGACCCCCCGGACAAAGAGATACAGCACCCCGCCAAAATGCGTGTCATAGGCATAGCCCGGCATCCGGTGTGACAGGTAGCGGTCAAGCGCCACGGTATAGAACAGGTGTTGCAGGTGATAATTGTGCTCAGCCATCGCGGTATGGATTGCATCCTTCCCGTAATCGGCCTGCTGGCTGCCCAGCAGGTTGGATTTCCAGTCGAGGATATAAAAACGGCCATTGTGCTCCACCACCAGGTCAATCAGCCCTTTGAGATAGCCTTCCAGCTGCGGGAAAGCCAGCTTCGATACCGGGTAATCCGGGGGGATGAGGGCATTGACTGCCGGAGCAGAGACATTTTTCGCGGGCAGGAAAAATTCCAGCTCGGTCAGGCGCTTTTCCAGCCCGATACCGGCCAGCCTCATGCCGTCATGAAGTGGCGTGGCAAGCACGTTTTTCAGCATCTGCCGGATCATGGCAGCCAGTGCTTCCGGGGTGTTTCCCGCTTCAGGATGCAGTCGCCCGTAGGGCGGGTGCCGGAGCAGCGCCTGTGCAATGGCGGCATCCCACGTGCTTTCATCGGTAAAATCCACTTCCTCGAAAACGGCATGCAGGCAATTGCCCGCGTAGCGGCTGGCCGGAAAAAGGAGGATGTCATCCGTATCCGGCACGGTTTCCGGTTCATCAGGCGGGCCAGCGTCCTGTACCCGCTCATCATGGTCACTCGCGGCTGTTTCATGTATCGCGCCCATCGCGCCATAGACCAGTGCGGAATAGCTGCCGATGCGCCACCCGGCGGGGATGGCTGCCGGGAGGGGTGCCGCCATGAGGGTTATTGCGCTGCTGCCGTCCGTTTCAGGGGAAGCGGTGACGGGTGCCCCGCGCATCGGCAGGTCTGCCAGCGTGATGCTGTCACAGCTGTCCGCCATGGCCTGCCAGCCTGCCTCAATCCATGCCACGCGTTCTTCATCGCCGTTGCTTATCCATTCGGCGGGCGTGATACCGGCATCCGTTGCCAGCCAGTTGAGCGTGCCGCTGGTGCTGTGGTTCACATTTGCAGAGCGCCCTGACGGCTGCACGTAACAGCCCGCCACCAGGTAACAGCGGTAGATGGCCCGTGTGAGTGCCACGTACACCAGCCTCAGGCGGTCTGCCGCATCCTCGACTGCCATCCGGTTTTTGATCGTTGCTTCCGATAGCGCATCGTGCTCCCTGAAATCAATCACCAGCCGGTTGCCGTCCTGGTGCTCCATTCCCTCCAGGCTGTCCCTGCGATTGCTTCGCCAGGCATCCCACAGGAAAGGGCAAAAGACAAAAGGAAACTCCAGCCCCTTTGCCGCATAGATCGTCATGATGCGGATCAGCTTTTCATCAGACTCCAGGCGTATCTGCGTTTCTTCGTCCGATGCGCCGCTTTCCCTTTGTTCTGTCATCCAGCGTAAAAGCGATTCGGGCATGGCGTGATGCTGGGCGGCGTCATTGAGCAACTCTGCCAGGTGTAGGAGATTGGTCACGCGGCGTTCCCCGTCAGGCAGGGCCAAAAGGCGGGCGTACACATCGTGTTCTCCCATGACCTGCCGCAGGACAAAGCTTATCCCGTGTTCCAGCCATACGGCCTGGTACGCCATGAAACGCTCCACTTTGGCCAGCAGTTTTTCATCCTGCGCAGAAAGCGCCTCGATGGCAGGGGCGTCAAGGCCGAGCATTTCGGTGGCAAGCGCGGCACGCAGCCTGGGCAGGTTTCGCGGGGTGATGATGGCGGAAAGTATCGTGCCCAGTTCTGCCGCTTCCGGGGAGTCCCACACGCTGCCCGGCGAAAGCGACACACTCGCCAGGCCGCGGAGAGCCAGCGCCTGCTGCATGCGCCGGGCTTCATTGTGGGTGCGCACCAGTATCGCCATATCCGCCGCCTTCAAAGGCGCTTCACCGATCCTGATTTCATTGTGCTGCCCGGCGTGGAGCAACCGGGCGATCTCATCGGCCACGGCATTGGCAGCGGCGGCCATGGCATCGTTGCGCCGCAGGTAGCCGCTATCTGTTGTGTGCGGCAGACGCCACAGCACGATCCCGTTGCCGCTGGTGGCATCACTTTCGTCAGCCAGCGCTTCCCGTTGCCGGGCGCCGGGAGAGACCGGCGGATAGCCCAGCCCGTCCAGCATGAAGGGGCTGGGGTTTTTCAGGAAAAACGCATTGCAGGCCGCGATCACTTCCGGCGCCGAGCGCTGGTTCAGTGTCAGCGAATACAGGGCATTGACTTCCTCCCGGGCGGCAAGATAGGTGTGCAGGTCGGCATTCCTGAAGCGATAGATGGCCTGCTTGGGGTCACCCACAAAGAAAACCGGCGCGTCCGAACCCGCATAGATCGTGCGGAAAATAAAAAACTGGATCGGGTCGGTGTCCTGGAATTCATCAATCAAAGCCGCCGGGTACATGCGCCGGATCGCCGCCGGCAGATCGGGCAGGGCCGGGTCGGAGAGTGCTGCATACAGGCGGTACAGCATGTCGCTCGAAGAGAGCACCCGGTTTTCCTGGCGGCGGCGGCGCACTTCATCCGCTTCTTTCGAGAGCATAAAAAGCAGGTGCAGGTAAGCCTGGTGAAGCCGCTTTATCGCCTCGTCGCGCAGGGTAAACCACGCCTCTGCCAGCGCAAAAAACGGATGCGGGGGTGGGGTTTTCCCCTTGTTAGCGCCGTCTGCCATGCCATCTGTGGTCAGCCGCCACAGGCGGGTTCTCGCCGTGTTGTCCGACAGGATGGAAAGGGCTGCCGGGTCTTTTTTTGCAAAGAGAGCATCATAGGCCGCCAGGATATTCGGCAGGGGCCTGCCGCCATACTTCGCGCCGCTCAATACCTTTTCAGTCACCGCGTTGCCAATGACATCCGGCAGGCTCTCCCGGTATTGCTGCCAGCTATCCTTCAGCTTCTCATACGCCGCGATGAGCGCATCCATGTCGCTTTCATCCAGCGGTGCGAGATCGTCCGGCCAGCGTTTTTCCGCCAGCGGCTTTTCCATTTCCCGCTGCAAAAAGGCTGCCAGCCCTTCCGGGGTGATGCGGATGGCATTGAGGTACATCGCCATTGCCGGGGGCAGCGTGTCAGCTGCCACATGCCGCCGCCAGAAGTCGTGCACCACATGCGTAAGCGTTTCCTTTTCCTCACGCTCTACCGTAAAGGAAAAAGGCTGCCCGGTGCCAAACGCCAGCGTGCCAGCCACCTTACGGCAAAAGCCGTGGATCGTCGAGATCGTTGCCTCATCAAAAGACGCCAGCGCCGCTTTCAGCAAAAGCTGCATCTCCTCGCGTCCTGTCCCGGCTGCTTCCAGGTGCGAGACAAGGCTGGCAAGGAAAGGGTCCGCTTCTGACGGTGCGGCAGCTTCCTCCAGGAAAAGCAGCATCTCCATGATGCGCGCGCGGATACGCTCCTTGAGTTCAGCCGTCGCCGCATTGGTGAAAGTCACCACCAGGATTTCCGGCACGGCAAGCTTCGCCTCCAGTAAAAAGCGCAGGTACAGCATGCAGATATTCCAGGTCTTGCCCGTCCCGGCAGACGCCTCGATTAACGACATGCCGGACAGCGGGCAATTCAGGATATCCAGATTGTCAGGTGCGCTATGCATCGTCATGCCTTTTCATCAGGTGGTTCATGGGTTCCATCACCCGTCGCGCGCAATCGGCAAAAAAATCATCCAGCGGGTCATCCTGCCCGCGCAGGGCCAGCTGGTAAAACACATCATCACTTTCGCTGCGCTGCCGATCATTGCCGCTGTCCCACTTGCGCCGGGCAGCGCCGATATTGCCGTTGCCCTCGATAAAGGCGCGGGCAGACAAGGGGAAAAAGCGCAGCGGCTCATTAAGCCCCGTGCGGTAAAGCCCCAGCAGGTCTTTCAGCAGCTGGCGGGCTTCTTCCCTGCCGCAGGGCATAAAGGAAAAGGAGGCATTCATTAAGTGGCAGGCCGTTTTGCACACCACATCTTCCGGCGCCACGGCATTCAGGAAAAGATGCGTGATCCAGGCCGACAGCGTAAAGCGCGTGCCGCTGTCGCCGTCAGCATCCACATAGCGGTACAGGATAAGCCCGTTTTCCCGCAGTTCCGTAAATACCCCTTCCAGCGTCCAGGGCTGCTCCTCTATGTCAAATTCCAGCCCGACAGAGAGAGGCGGGAGACAATCCGGTGAAAGCGCATCCCTTATCCTGTCCACAAACCCCACCAGGGCATCCAGCTCTTCGATAATCCCGGCCTGTCCCAGCATCCCGGCGGGAAATTCCGTCCCGGCCTGTGCGGCAGCCAGCAC
>JAAZED010000023.1 GCA_012512465.1 Oxalobacter sp.
ACCATGATACGGGCATTTGGAAGCGCATAACGCTGGCCGGTGGCACCAGCTGTCAGCAACAGCGAGCCCATAGAGGCTGCCTGCCCCATACAAAGCGTGGACACTGGCGGCTTGATGAACTGCATCGTGTCATAAATCGCCATACCGGCAGAAACCGAGCCGCCCGGTGAATTGATATAAAGCGAAATCTCCTTGTCCGGGTTTTCGCTTTCCAGAAAAAGCAACTGCGCAACAACCAGGTTGGCATTATGGTCATTGACCGGCCCAACCAGGAAAATGATTCTTTCCTTGAGCAGGCGTGAGTAAATATCAAAGGCACGCTCACCGCGTCCGCTCTGCTCAATCACCATCGGAATCATGCCAAGCATTTCCGTGTCCAGTGCTGATTGTCGAAAGTGTGAATTCATCTCGTTTTTTCCCAGTAAAAAATATCAGCCATTCGGGATTAAAGCTGCTGAGCCATCAGTTCGGAAAACGGCATGGCTTTTTCAACTGTTTTTGCATGATCAAAAACATAGTCAACCACCTTGTCTTCCATAACCAGCGCTTCCAGTTCCTGGCGGCGGCTGGACTCATTCATGTAATAATCCACGATCATTTTCGGATTTTCATACGTTGAACCGATTTCCTCGGCTCTTGCCCGTACTTCATCATCCGAAACCTTGAACTTGTCGTCCTTGATGAAATCAGTGAAAATCAGGCCCAGGCGAACCCGTCTTTCGGCCTGTTCCGAAAACAGCTCCGGCGGCAGCGGCTCATCCATCTTGACAGGCATTCCCTTGTCCTGCAGATCCTTCAGGGCTGCCTGCATCATTTGATTTATTTCCTGTTGCAGCAGGGCATTGGGCAGATCAAATTCAGCAGCTTTCAGAAGGGAGTCCATCACGCGCTTCTTGTTAAGCGCGGCAAGACGGCTTTTTGTTTCCATCTTGAGGTTTTTCTCGATTTCTGCACGCATTTTCTCGACACTGCCATCCGCAATACCCAGTGCCTTGGCAAAATCCTCGTTGATATCCGGCAGATGAGCCCATTCCACATTTTTCACCGTGATAGTGAACTCGGCTGTTTTGCCAGCCACATTATCACCGTGGTAATCCTCCGGAAAGTGCAGGTCAAAGGTCTTGCTGTCACCTTTTTTCAGCCCGCGTGCAGCCGCTTCAAATTCCGGCAGCATCTGGCCTTCACCCAGCGTGAAGGGAAAGTCATCCGCTTTACCGCCTTCAAACTCGACCCCGTCAATTTTGCCCACAAAATCAACGATAATACGATCTCCGTCCTGCGCTGAGGTATCAGCACCACCGTCACCATGATCAGTCTGCTCTCCCTTGACATGGAAATGTGCCTGGCGTTTTCTCAGAATATCAATGGTTCTGTCAACTTCCTCACCCGTGACTTCCGATGTGACTTTTTCCAGTTCAATCTGCCCCATATCACCCAGTTTTACTTCCGGATAAACTTCAAAGGTGGCATTGAACGCCATGGTACCCTCAGGCACATCATCGGCCTTTTGTTCAAACCTCGGGTAACCGGCAATGCTCAGATCCTTTTCCCGTGCAACCTGGTCAAAAGCCCTGAATATCTTTTCCCTTACCACATCACTTTCGATCTGCTGGCCATACTGAGCCTTTACCATATTCATTGGCACCTTGCCCGGCCTGAATCCAGGCGCTTTCGCGTTTTTGGCCTGTCTCTTGAGGCGTTGATCAACTTCCTTTTCAACTTCATCAATCGGAATCGTAATGGTCACGCGTCTTTCGAGCTTTTCCAGAGTTTCAACTGCATTTGCCATGTAATTAATCCAAAAAAATATCAGGCTCTGAAACCGGCACATACCCGGACTTCAAAGCCACCGTCTTATTATGAAAAGAATAACCAGGGAATGAACACCAAAAGCCGAATCTGCCAGCATTTCGGGTATTCCACAATTCGTCCGTAAAAAATTCGTCCGTCATTTTAGCTGTTTTATGCCAATACGGCAAAGGTCCTGATTTAATTGCAGTAAAATTGAGTATACCGATAAAAATACTCGAATCATCCGGCCTGAGACTTTCCTGGCTGTTTGTCCGATATTTTTATTTATCCTAAAATAAAAGGTTTTAACCGATAACATTAAACCATTTGTATCCCTGACTGTTTTTTTGGAATAAACAGGATTCTTATGCCTCATGTCGTTACTGATGCCTGCGTGCTTTGCAAATACACCGATTGCGTGGATGTCTGCCCTGTCGACTGTTTTCATGAAGGGCCGAATTTTCTGGTCATCAATCCGGATGAGTGTATCGACTGTGCCGTCTGTGTCCCTGAATGCCCGGTTGCTGCCATTTTTGCATCAGAAGACGTTCCAGGGGACATGCAGGAGTATATTGCCCTCAACGCCGAACTCAGCAAGACCTGGCCGAGCATTACAAGAGCAAAAGCCGCCCTGCCTGATGCTGACAAATGGAAAGATGTCAAAGACAAGCTGAAATATCTGGAAAAATAATCCTTATACTCAGTCGCCTCGACAAAGCGCTGAAAAATACCGACTATGAACTCTTCATCAGAAAACAGTATCCCTATTGAAGCCGACGCCGTTATCGTCGGTGCCGGTCCTGTGGGCCTCTTCCAGGTATTTGAACTGGGCCTTCTGGAAATCAAGGCACACGTCATTGATATCCTGCCATTCGTTGGCGGACAGTGCATTGAACTTTATCCGGACAAACCGATTTATGACATTCCGGCTGTTCCTGTATGCACCGGTGTGGAACTGACCGACAACCTGATGAAGCAGATTGAGCCTTTTGGCCCGACCTTTCACCTGGGGCAGGAAGTCACCCAGGTCAATAAACGGGAAGACGGCCGTTTTGATGTCGAAACCTCTGCCGGTACCCGATTCATCAGCAAAACCGTTTTTATTGCTGCGGGCGTTGGCGCTTTCCAGCCCCGTACGCTGAAGCTCAACGGCATCGAACAATTTGAGGGAAGCCAGCTCTTTTACCGGGTAAAGGACCCTGAAGCATTCCGGGGCAAAAATATCGTGGTATGCGGCGGCGGCGATTCCGCACTCGACTGGGCACTGAGCCTGGTTGATGTCGCCGAATCGGTTGTCCTGCTTCATCGCCGTGAGGAATTCCGCGCCGCCCCCGCTTCGGTTTCAAAAATGCAGGCGCTGTGCGAAGACTTCATGATGCAATCGCTGACTGGACAAATCACCGGCTTTGAAACGCTGGACGGCAAACTCGCCGAAATCCGTGTAACCGGCCTGGATGGCGTCACACGCCGTGTTCCCCTTGATTGCCTGCTGGTCTTTTACGGGCTTTCTCCCAAACTGGGCCCCATCGAGCATTGGGGGCTTCAAATCGATCGTCGGCAGATTGTCGTGGACACCGAAAAATTTGAAACCAATATTCCGGGTATTTTTGCTGTTGGTGACATCAATACCTATCCGGGCAAAAAAAAGCTGATCCTTTCCGGATTTCATGAAACGGCACTCGCATCCTTTGCTGCAGCGCCCTATGTTTTTCCGGAAAAGAAAATCCATCTCCAGTACACGACAACCTCGCCAAAACTGCACAAGATACTGGGCGTCGATACGCCTGTCTTCGATTGATGCCTGATTGATTCGAGAGATTTTCAAAACCGTTCCGGTAATTGCCGGAACGGTTTTTTGTTTACCGGATTATTTAGTAAACTAGGTTCTGCTAACAAATAATATTCAACCATGATTTGATGGCAGCGAGAAACACGAAATTGGCGAAATGTGAAGCTTTCTTGTCATACCTTGTTGAGACTCTGCGGTTCTCCTTGATTCTGCCAATAAA
>JAAZED010000263.1 GCA_012512465.1 Oxalobacter sp.
AACCAGCAGACCGGAACACAAACCCAGCACGATCAGGATACCGGCTTTCCTGCCGCGAAGCGCCGATTGGGTCAGGACAAAGATATTGTCCGGCCCCGGCACAATAGCAAGAATCATGCAGGCAATAAAATAGGTAACGAGAACATCAGACGGAATCATGCGGCATTCATGTAAAAGAAAAAGTAAGTAAGCAAGAATACCCCAAGCCCAGTTTGGCGCCAATCACCTGTTGCCTTTTTTGATGAAAAATCAGCCACCTGAATTGACGCCGGAGGAAAGCAGGGGCTATAATGCAAGGCTTCCCATACGCTCGGGAATATGACAGAAGGCTGAGTCCGTCCGTTTTTGACGCCGGAACCACCCGTTTGAGCGAATAAAAACCAATAGGAATAACCATGAAAACCTTTTCCGCCAAGGACCATGAAGTCCAGCGCGAGTGGTTTGTGATTGACGCAACCGACAAGGTGCTCGGACGTGTTGCCAGCGAAGTGGCACGCCGACTGCGCGGCAAACACAAGCCGGAGTACACCCCGCACGTCGATACCGGCGACTACATCATTGTGGTCAATGCCGGCAAACTGCGTGTGACTGGCGCAAAAAACACCGACAAGAAATACTATACCCACAGCGGCTATCCCGGTGGCATCTATGAAACGACATTTGGAAAAATGCAGCAGCGTTTTCCTGGCCGTGCCCTTGAAAAAGCAGTCAAAGGCATGTTGCCCAAAGGCCCGCTTGGCTACGCCATGATCAAAAAGCTGAAGGTATACGGTGGTGACACCCACCCGCACACCGCGCAGCAACCCAAGCCACTCGACATTTAAGGAACTGACATGATCGGTAACTACAATTATGGAACCGGCCGTCGCAAAAGTGCAGTGGCTCGTGTATTCCTCAAAAGCGGCACCGGCAAAATCACCGTCAATGGCAAGCCGGCCGAAGATTATTTTTCACGCCAGACCGGCCTGATGATCATTCGTCAGCCACTGGAACTGACTGACAACCTTGAGCGTTTTGACATCATGGTCAATGTCCATGGTGGCGGCGAATCCGGCCAGGCAGGTGCTGTGCGTCATGGTATCAGCCGTGCGCTGGTGGACTATGACACCGCACTGAAACCGGACTTGTCCAACGCAGGCTTCATCACTCGTGACGCCCGTGAAGTCGAACGCAAGAAAGTCGGCCTTCGCAAAGCACGCAGAGCCAAACAGTTCTCCAAGCGTTAATTGTTTTGTCAAAGGCCTGCCGCCACGGCACAGGCCTTTATCGCTTTCAAAGCCGCCAGTACCTGTACTGGCGGCTTTTTTGTATCCGGCATGCGGGTTTTTAACGCAGAAAAGAAAAACAGGCTTTACAATGTGCCTCATTCATTTCATGTACAGCGAGGATTATCATGATCAAGGTTGGAATCGTAGGAGGAACAGGCTATACCGGTGTCGAACTGCTGCGCCTCTTGTCAGCCCATCCGCGGGCGCGTCTTACTGCCATCACCTCCCGAAACGAGAGTGGCCTGCATGTCGCGAAAATGTATCCCTCCCTGCGCGGCCTGGTGGACCTGGCTTTCACCTCGCCTGACGAAACCCGGCTGACCGATTGTGATGTCGTCTTTTTTGCCACACCACATGGTGTCGCCATGGAACAGGCGCCGGAACTGCTTTTAGGCGGCGTAAAGGTGATTGATCTGGCTGCCGACTTCCGTTTTCAGGACAAAGTTGTTTTCCAGGAATGGTACGGCATGCCGCATTCCCAGCCCGACATTCTGGCAGAAGCAGTTTATGGCCTGCCGGAGATCAATCGTGAAGCCATCAAAAAAGCCCGTGTGATTGGCCTTCCCGGCTGCTACCCGACAACCGTCCAGCTTGGCTATGCACCGCTTTTGCGTCAGGATAAGCCCCTCGTTGACGAATCCCGGCTGATTGCCGACTGCAAATCCGGCACCTCGGGTGCCGGACGCCGGGCAGAAATCGGCATGCTGATGGCAGAAGCCTCGGACAATTTCCGGGCTTATGGTGTTTCCGGGCACCGTCATCAACCGGAAATCGTGCAGGGATTGAAAGCGATGACAAAAAACCGGCGGGAAATCGGCCTGACTTTTGTGCCGCATCTGACCCCCATGATCCGGGGCATTCATTCCACGCTGTATGCAACCCTTTTACCCGAAGCGCGTGATATGGATTTCCAGGCACTTTACGAAAACCATTACCGCACCGATCCTTTCGTGGATGTCATGCCGGCAGGCAGCCATCCGGACACCCGCTCCGTCAGAGGCTCCAATTTCCTGCGCATCGCCCTGCATCGTCCCGGCAATGGCGATACACTGGTGATCCTGGTAGTGGAAGACAATCTGGTCAAGGGCGCCGCAGGACAGGGTGTCCAGTGCATGAACCTGATGTTTGGCCTGGACGAGACTACGGGCCTTATCCATGCGCCTCTCGTCCCCTGATGACGATCAAGCAGGAAAATAACAGGTCGCTTATAATAAAACCATCTTTTTTTCTGGAGTACACAATGAATGCAGCAATTGAAATGCCGGCACCGATCAACTTTACTGACAGCGCGGCAAACAAGGTGGCTGAGCTGATCGCAGAAGAAGGCAACCCGGATCTCAAACTCCGTGTTTTTGTTCAGGGCGGCGGCTGTTCAGGTTTTCAGTATGGTTTCACTTTTGATGAATCCGTCAATGACGATGACACCACCATGATGAAAAACGGGGTACAACTGCTGATTGACGCCATCAGCTACCAGTATCTGGTCGGCGCTGAAATTGATTATCGTGAAGATATCAATGGCTCGCAGTTTGTCATCAAAAACCCGAATGTCTCCACCACCTGCGGCTGCGGCTCTTCCTTCGCGCCCTGATTAAACCGTCATATGGAAAAGGACGCGTAAACGCGTCCTTTTTTGCCTCCCGCGGCCGCCTCTTCCATATGATGTGACCTCCAGCAAAACTTTTTCACTTTTGCTATACTTGAGTAAAAAATTCAAGTATTATCCTATCCCTGTTCGGATAATTCACCGGAAATAACGTTATGCGTCTGACAACAAAAGGCCGTTTTGCCGTAAATGCCATGATTGACCTGACCCGAAACGAGGGTAACGGCCCGGTCACGCTTGCCAGTATCAGTGATCGGCAGGATATTTCGGTTGCCTATCTGGAACAGCTTTTTTCCAAGCTGCGCCGCCGTGACCTGGTCAAATCCATCCGTGGGCCTGGCGGTGGCTACCGTCTCTCGCGGGATGCTGCAGACATCACGGTAGCCGATATTGTTTTTGCCGTGGATGAGCCGCTTGATGTGACCCGCTGCCAGGGCAATGGCAATTGCCAGCAGAGCGCAAAAGGCAATATTGAATGTATTACCCACAACCTGTGGGCCAGCCTGAATGAGCGTATCGTTGACTATCTGGAATCCGTCTCCCTTGCGAAACTGGCAGGACAGGAGCGCGGAAAACCGGCCAGGCCCTCTGCCGGCGCCATCAACCAGGCGATCGTCTTTCAGGGGGAGTAAAGGACAAGCCATGAGTACACCAGTAAATGAAACCGCATGCAGTATTATTCTGCCGGACATGACGTCAGAGCCTGTTCATCCTGTTTACATGGATTATTCGGCAACCACGCCGGTGGACCCCCGTGTTGCCGACAAGATGATTCCTTACCTGGTTGAGCGTTTCGGCAATCCGGCATCAAGCAGCCACATGTATGGCTGGGAAGCGGAAAAAGCGGTAGAAGAAGCCAGAAGCCATGTTGCTGACATGATCAATGCTGATCCACGCGAAATCATCTGGACATCCGGCGCAACAGAAAGCAACAACCTGGCCTTGAAAGGCGCCGCCCATTTTTACAAGAATCGCGGCAAACACATTATCACCGTGAATACGGAACACAAGGCGGTACTGGATACCGTGCAGGAACTGGAACGCCAGGGCTTTGAGGCAACCTATCTTGATCCGCAGGAAAACGGCCTGATCACACTGGAGCAACTGGAAAAAGCCATCCGTCCCGATACGATCCTGGTATCGGTCATGTGGGTTAACAATGAAATCGGCGTCATTCAACCGATTGCCGAAATCGGTGCGCTCTGCCGGGAACGCGGCATTATTTTCCATTGTGATGCGGCCCAGGCTGTCGGTAAGGTAGAAATCGACCTCAAAAAAACAAAAATTGATCTGCTGACTGTCACGGCACATAAAGTTTATGGCCCCAAAGGCGTTGGCGCACTTTACGTTTGCCGCCGTCCGCGTGTGCGCCTGGAAGCCCAGATGCATGGCGGCGGTCACGAGCGTGGACTGCGCTCCGGTACGCTCCCCACCCACCAGATTGTCGGCATGGGTGAAGCTTTCCGGATTGCCAGAGAAGAAATGGATGAGGAAAATGCCAGGATGCGGGTGTTTTCGGAGCGGCTTGCAAAAGGCCTGTCTGCAATCGAGGCAACCGTGATTAACGGCGATATGGAGCACCGCGTCCCGCATAATCTCAATGTCAGCTTCAATTACATTGAAGGTGAGTCGCTCATGATGTCCATGAAGGGCCTGGCAGTCTCTTCCGGCTCAGCCTGTACATCGGCCACTCTGGAACCCTCCTACGTATTGCGCTCCCTGGGCAGAAGTGATGAACTGGCACACAGTTCGATCCGTTTTACCATCGGGCGTTTTACGACCGAGCAGGAAATCGACTATGCGATTGCTCTGGTAACGGAACGGGTTGCCAAGTTGCGTGAACTTTCCCCATTGTGGGACATGTACAAGGAAGGCGTGGATCTTTCGACTATCCAGTGGGCAGCCCACTGAAAAGCCAAGGAAACGGAGTAACACATGACATATTCGCATAAAGTACTTGATCATTATGAAAACCCGCGCAATGTCGGGGCTTTTGACAAGGATGACGAAACCGTGGGTACCGGCATGGTTGGCGCCCCGGCCTGTGGCGATGTAATGAAGCTGCAGATCAAGGTCAACAAGGAAGGCATGATTGAAGATGCCCGTTTCAAGACTTACGGGTGCGGCTCTGCCATTGCCTCAAGCTCCCTCGTGACAGAATGGGTCAAGGGAAAAACACTGGATGAAGCCCTGGCAATCAAGAATTCGGAAATTGCCGAGGAGCTCGCCCTCCCCCCGGTGAAGATCCACTGTTCCATCCTGGCAGAAGATGCCATCAAGGCGGCAGTGGCGGATTATCGTCAGCGCAACACCGATACGGAAAACACCTGAGGAAACGCTGATTAAATGATTTTGGGAGATGAAGTGCAAGGCGCACGGAGCGCGGTAACCAAGACATATCTTAAGACAGGCGAAGGTTGCGAACACCGCGTAACGCAGCAATTCGCTCTCAAAGCC
>JAAZED010000264.1 GCA_012512465.1 Oxalobacter sp.
CAGCGATGTTGTGGCAAAGCCGCCCGGAACACGTACACCCTTGCTCTGCAGTTGGCTAATCATTTCTCCAAGAGAAGCATTTTTGCCGCCTACGGAAGGCACATCTGTCATTCGCAATTCAGTGAAAGGAATAACATAAGCATCACTGGCGTGGGTGGACTTTACTACATCCGTCATGAGAATCTCCTAAAACGAAAAAAATTTGCTGTTTTTCAAGCGGAAGAAAAAGAGCTATTTTACCTTAAAAAGGAAGAAGAAAATGGAAGGCAAACCTGTTATTTTACTCAATTTTCCCTGAGACAACAAATAGGTCTCACTAATCGCCATCTATGTTTTACAATGGATCACACGAAACACTTCATCAGCCGTATCCGATCAACCTGACAGTCTTTACTGCCATGACAAAAAACAGCACTCAACCCATGCGTTCGGTTTACATTGTTTCTGACGGAACCGGCCTTACTGCCGAAGCCCTGGCACGTTCGGTACTCAGCCAGTTTGATCTGGAGTTCCATAAAATCAGGCTGCCTTTTATTGATACGCCCGAAAAAACACAGGAAGTCACCGACCGTATCCAGCGCAACAAAGGTCATAACGAGGATCGGCCTATCGTTTTTTCAACGCTGGTCAAACCGGAACTGCTGTCAATTCTTCACAAGGCTGACGCACTGCATATCGATGTAATGCAACCATTTATTTCGCAAGTCATCGGTGAGCTGGGCACACAGTCAAAACAGGAAATCGGTCTGAGCCATCAAATGACCGGAACAGATGAATATGAAGACAGGATGGAAGCCATTCATTTCACCATTGCACATGATGACGGCCAGTCACATACCAACCTGGAAGCGGCCGACATTATCCTTCTCGGCGTGTCCCGGGTCGGCAAGACACCGACAAGCCTGTATCTGGCCATCCAGTATGGCCTGAAAGTGGCAAATTATCCGTTAATTCCGGAAGATTTTGAGCGAGGGCATTTGCCTCCTGTCCTGAACCAGTTTAAAGGCAAACTTTTTGGCCTCAGCATCAACCCTGTGCGGCTTTCCCAGATCCGGGACTCACGCAGGCCCGGCAGCAAATATGCCTCACTTGAGAATTGCCGCTATGAAGTCAGTGCCGCCGAAAACATGATGAAAAAGAATGGCATCACCTTTTTGTCGTCCACCAACAAATCCATTGAGGAGATTTCCTCAACCATCATTCACGAACTGGAAGAAGCGGCACCGGCTGACTGATGCAATCAGCTCAGTCAAACACCTGCGCTTCGTAAGCCGCAGCGTAGGGTTGGGCTGTCTGCAATTCCCTGGCGATAGCCCGATTGAGATTTAATACCCGCTCATCAAAACCATGCCCTCGCGTCTTGAGATTGCGCTGCTGCTGGGAATCATGAAAGCGAAGCAATTGGCCTTTCCACTGCGCATCGGCTTCATCAAAGGCAAGGTAAAAGTCGGTTCGCATATCCAGCGTTTTGGCATCCCGGTTGAGCATCAGGGCGATTGGCCAGTCTGCTGCTTTAGCAATCCCTGATACCAGTGCACACATCGCCCGGTGTGCCCGGTTGGCATCATTTCCATGAGGTGAAAATATCAGGTCCGGCCTGATTTCACGAACCACTGCTGTCAATGTTTCCCCATTTTCTGCATCATCAGCAAGCTGCTCGTCATCTGCGTTATTTAGATACAGGAAGCGAAAATGATCTTCATGCAACCCGAAAAAACGCATGCTGTCCCTTTGCTCTTTTATCCGGAGATTTCGTCTGTCATCAACAGACAGGCCTACGCCATATGCTTCATCAATGCCGCTTCCGGTTACTGAAACGGCGGCATAAATATCATGGCCGGATTCATGCAGGTATTTCAGCGTAACGCCAATGGCATCAAAATCATCAGGGTGCGGCGCCAAAACAAGCACTTTCAGACTGGTCGGCCAGTCAAGCTGGCGCAGATCCCGCATTGTCCGGGTAGAGCGTAAAAAATCCAGTTTCATCGCATGATCATCCTGGTAAAAACGGGTTCTGGCATAGCCGATGTCATCCGGCTTTTTGGCGTAACTGCTCAAAAAAACAGACTGCCGCACAGGCTGCCACATTCAGGGAATCCTGTTTTCCCGCATGGGGGATTTTCAGCATGACACGCGCTTTTGATTGCAGGGTATCTGAAACACCCTGCCCTTCATGCCCGAAAAGCCAGGCCAGCGGCTGCCTGAGATCAAAATCATAAATACGGTCTTTTGCTGTGGGAACCATGGCAACTACGGGAACACCCGACACATCAACCAGTTTCTCCAGATCGATATTTTCATGAATCCGCACCAGAAAATGTGCGCCCATGCCGGCACGCAAAACCCGGGGAGACCAGGCTGCAGCTGTCCCTCTGCTGCAAAAGACATCACCAATGCCTGCCGCCGACGCACTGCGTAAAATGGAGCCGAGATTGCCCGGGTCCTGGATGCGATCCAGCAGAACCGCTGTTTGTGTCATTTTTTCGGGAACCGGATATACCGGCGGTTCAATCACAAAAAGAACCCCGACCCCTTCTTCCACCTGGCTGACCGTTTCATAAAGAAAATCCCGCAGGATAATGCATGAAACCCCTCGTACCTGACTGGCCTCAAAAATTTCGGCAATTTCCGGCTGATTTTTGGAGGATTCATTCACCACACAAAAAATCGGATTGCCGATGTATTCCAGGTAAGCCTGACACAAATGGACACCATCCAGTATGGTCCTGGCACTTTTCCTGCGTGCCTGGGCACTGCCTGCCAGTTGCCGTATTTCCCGGTATAACACATTATTTCGTGAGGTAATCAGCTTCATCAGCAGCTCTCCTCCTCTTTTTGATCCAACAGCGCCCGGACCGGCCCGTAAGATGTCCGGTGAACAGGAGAAACGCCATACTCACGCAGCCGTTCCAGATGCAGGGCGGTCGGATATCCCTTGTGTCGGTCAAAGGCATACTGCGGATACTGATCATGCAATTGCATCAGGGCTTCATCGCGTGCTGTCTTGGCCAGTATGGATGCGGCTGAAATCGCGTCCACCTTGTCATCGCCCCCGACAATGGCTTCTGAACGCACAGAAAGAACCGGACAGCGATTCCCGTCAACCAATGCCACTGAAGGCGTCACAGAAAGATTTTCAACCGCCCGTTTCATGGCAAGCATCGTTGCATGAAGAATGTTCAGTTCATCAATTTCCGCAATGGAACATTGGGCAACAGCCCAGGCTTTGGCCTTTTCGCGAATCAGCCCGGCCAAATGACGGCGTTTCATATCAGACAGTTTTTTGGAATCCCGCAGCCCGTCAATGGGTTGCATGGGATCCAGAATGACCGCAGCAGCAAAAACCGGACCGGCAAGAGGCCCCCGACCAGCCTCATCCACGCCGCAAACAAGCTCATCTGTAGCTGAAAAGGAAAAAGCGATCTGGGTTGTTGTCATCTATTCGCCTTCTATTTGCCGTTCATGACATCCAGAACGGCCTGAGCGCTCAAGGCAGCAGTATCTTTCAAAAGCGATTCATGCATGAGGGTAAAACGCTCAGCCAGCTCTTTTCGCAGGGACGCATCGTGCAACTGCTTCCAGACGGCATCCGCAAGCGCCTCGGGCGTTGCATCATTCTGGTAAAACTCGGGTACGATCATTTCCCCTGCAAGGATATTGGGAAGACCAACTGGTGGGGTCACAACCCGTTTGGCGATTTCCCAGGTGGCTCCCATCAGCCGGTATCCTATTACCATCGGTTTTTTGTACAGCGCCACTTCCAGTGTGGCAGTACCGGATGCAACCAGTACTGCATCAGCTGCTTCAATGACACGATGAGACTGCCCCTGGATAACGCGTAACGGCACATTCTCCATTTTCGCTCCAGCCAGTTTTTGTGCAAAAGCCTGCTGCTGACGCTCACCTGCCATCGGCACCACAAGCTGAATAGCAGGATCGCGCTGAGCCAGTAGTCGGGCAGCACCGATAAAAGCATCACCATTGTATTTGAGCTCAGACATCCGGCTGCCCGGCATGATGGCAACCACCGGTTTATCCGGATCCAGCCCCAGATCAGCACGGGCACCGGCTACATCCGGCTGCATCGGAATCCCCTTGACCATGGGGTGACCCACATGGGTAACCGGAATACCAGCCTTTTCGTATATATCGACCTCAAAAGGAAAAAGCACCAGAATGCGTGAAACCGCCTTTGCAATGGTCTTGATCCTGCCTTTTCGCCATGCCCAGACAGAGGGGCCGACAAAATGGACGGTGGGAATACCGGCTTTTTTAAGCTGCACCTCCAGGCCAAGATTGAATTCCGGTGCGTCAATCCCCACAAAAACACCCGGCTTTTCCGCAATCAGACTATCCCGAAGAGCATCCCTGATCCCCTTGATTTCACGAAAGTGAGCAAATACCTCGAAAAAACCGTTTACCGACAGCTTTTCCATCGGCCAGTTGCTGACAAATCCATAGGTGGCCATGTTCTGGCCACCTATACCGTGAATCAGTGTGTCAGGCAGTTGGGGACGAAGTGCAGACAGCAAATGCCCGCCAAGGATATCACCGGACACTTCGCCTGCAACCATAGCAACCGGTTTCATGCTGCCAACCTCCCTGAAATGGCTCCTTTGACAGATTGCCGGGCTGACATATCGGCTAACCTGAAGTGATCAGCGAATAATACCGCGATCAGACATATCCAGAAATGAACGCATCATATGGATATATTCGGCGGCATCTACAGCTTTTGCCTCTTCTTCTGCCAGTGCGGCTTTTGCCTCATCCAGTGAAAGCCCGGATTTGTAGAGTGTTTTGTATGACTGCCGGATGGCGGATATCTGCTCCGGTGTAAAACCCCGGCGTCTCAAACCTTCGGCATTGATACCATGCGCTGCAGGCGGGGAACCGGCCACCAGCACAAAGGGGGGAATATCCTGGGAAAGGCGGGTTGCAGCACCTGTCATGGCGTGAGCACCCACTTTGCAAAACTGGTGAATATTGGTCAGACCACCGAGAATCACCCAGTCACCGATATGGACATGTCCGGCCAACTGAATGCCATTGGCAAAAATGGTATTGTTACCAATCTGGCAATCATGGGCAATGTGTACATACGCCATGATCCAGTTGTCATTGCCGATCCGGGTAACCCCCGCATCCTGAATGGTACCCAGATTCAGGGTACAGTATTCGCGAATCGTATTGCGGTCGCCGATTTCCAGCGCTGTCGGTTCACCTCCGTATTTTTTATCCTGGGGAACACCACCCACCGAGGCAAACTGGAATATCTCGTTATCCTTGCCAATGGTGGTGCGTCCCTCAATAACCACATGGGGACCGACACGGGTTCCTGCACCGATTCTGACATGAGGGCCAATAACGGAATATGCGCCGATTTTGGCGGTGCCATCAATTTCCGCCTTGGGATCAATAATCGCTGTACTGTGGATATTGCTCATTGTTTCTCCGTTGATCCGCGAATGGCGCACATGACTTCCGCTTCAACAGCCACCTGCCCATCCACAGACCCGACTGTCTTGAATTTCCACATGCCGCGCATATTACGGATCAGTTCTGCCTCCATCACCAGTTGGTCACCTGGCTCCACAGGACGCTTGAAACGGGCATTATCAATCGTTGCAAAATAAACCGTCGCGTCATCTCCCAAGATGGCGCCGGCAGACATAAAGGCAAAAATAGCGGCTGTCTGGGCCAGTGCTTCAATAATCAGCACACCTGGCATCACCGGGTAATGCGGAAAGTGTCCATTAAAAAACTCTTCATTCGCCGTGACGTTCTTGATCGCCGTAATTTTCTTCCCCGCCTCCCAGTCGAGCACCTTGTCGACCAGCAGCATGGGATAGCGATGCGGCAATATCTTGCGTATGTCGTTAACGTTGAGTACTTTTTTATCTTTCAAATCCATAGTGTCACTCTTCTTTTTCACCCAGCGAATTTACTGTTTTTTCCAATTCTCTCACCCGCTGGCGCATTGACGTCAGATTACGCAATACAACAGCGGTTCTTTCCCAGTCCGTATGTTTTTCGAGCGGATAAAAACCGGTATAGGCACCGGGCTCATTAATCGAACTTTGCACGACACTTGACGCAGAAACATGGGTACCATCGGCAATTTTCAGATGCCCCCCGATCATGGCCGCCCCGCCAATCGTCACGCGCTTGCCGAAAACAGCGCTTCCTGCCACACCCACGCAACCTGCCATCGCTGAATGTGCACCGACGTGGCAATTGTGGCCGATCTGGATCTGGTTATCCAGCTTGACGCCATCCTCAATCACCGTATCTGCCAAAGCGCCCCTGTCTATGGTTGTATTGGCACCAATCTGGACATCATTGCCAATCACGACCCTGCCAGTCTGTGGAATCTTGACCCATACCCCCTTGTCATTCGCAAAGCCAAAACCTTCTGAACCAATCACAGCGCCGGAGCGAACCTCACAGCGCTCGCCAATGACGCACAAGGCATGAAAAACGACCCGTGGCGCAAAACAGGTATTGGCACCCACCTTTGCCCCTTTTCCGATAAAACTGCCGGCATCAATGACACAGTTTTCCCCGATTTCCACATCGGCTTCAATCGTGACAAAAGGCCCGATTTTTGCGCTTGCCGCTATTCTTGCCGAAGGGGCAATACAAGCGCTTTCATGTATGCCAGGCACATGCGGTTCAGCCTGCAGGCTCTGAAAAAACTGGGCAGCATAGGCAAAATAGGCGTAGGGATTGTCAGTCAGAATGCGTGCCCCGGCATAATCCGTTATCCGCTCATCATCAGATGGCGTCAGAATCAATGCCGCAGCATGAGAGGCGTTTGCCTGTTTACGCAAACGGGGATTGGTCAGAAAAGTAATGTGGGAAGCCTGCGCCAGATCCAAAGGCGCAAATCCGGATACTCTCGTATCCGGATCGCCTTTTAACTGTCCGCCAAAACGGTCAATCAACTTGCCAAGCTGAATATCCATTCCGCTATTTTTGACAAGAAGAATTATTTACTGCCCAGTGCCCTAAGCACTTTTTCCGTAAGATCCACTTTGGGGCTGAAATAAACCGCATCCTGCACGATCAGGTCATACTTTTCCGTTTGTGCGATGTTGTTGATGACCTTGTTGATACGATCCAAAACAGCAGCAAACTCTTCATTGCGGCGCTGCATCAGGTCTTCACGATAGCGGCGGTTCTTGCTCTGGAAGTCCTGACCATAATCAGCGAGTTCACGCTGACGCTTGATACGGTCAGATTCAGCCAGAACAGGCATATCTTTTTCCAGCTTGTCGCTCATCGCTTTGAGACGGTTCTGCATGTCACGCAACTCTTTTTCGCGCTTGGAAAATTCAGCTTCAAGTTTGGCCGATGCCGATTTCGCCGGTGCAGATTCACGCATGATGCGCTCGCTGTTGACAAAACCGATTTTCACTTCCTGCGCATGGGAAGCCGCAAAAGCAAAAAGGCACAAGGCCATAACACCCAGTTTTTTTACATCCAGAAAGGTTTTTGTGAAAATTTTCACGGTTATCTCCAATCGAAAAACAAACAACAGGTTCTATATTACGCTACCCGCACGTCAGAAACCAGTACCAAGGGTAAACTGGAAGTTTTCTGTCTTGTCGCCATCCTTGGAATTCAGCGGGAAACCCAGGCTGAGCTTCAAAGGACCCATAGGGGAAACCCAGGTGATACCAACACCGGCAGAATATCTTATCTCATCCAGTTTGATGCTGTCATCTTCTTCAAAAACGTTACCTGCATCGAAGAAGGCAAACCAGCGCAGTGTCCGGTCATATCACATGCCCGGGAAGGGGAACCCCAGTTCGGCATTGGCAAGCACACGCTTCGAACCACCGACATATTCGCGATCGCCATAGTACGGATTTCTCTGGTACCTGCCCAGTGAGGAAGTCTCATAACCCCTGACGGTGCCAATACCGCCTGCGTAAAAGTTTTTGAATTCCGGGTATTTTTCACCACCCAGACCTTCGCCATAATCAAGCTGCCCGTTCAGGGCAAACGTACCGCCAGACCAAAGCGGCCAGTAGTACTGATGCTGGTATGATGCCCGGTAGTACTTCATGTCCCCCAAAAGAGACACTTCCAGATTGGCTTTTTGCATCCGGCCTTTTGTCGGCACGAGTGAACTGTCACGGCTGTCCCTGGTCCACCCGGCAGTCAGGGGGATACCATAGGCAGTGGCTGAATTGGCGTCTTTTCCGCCCATATCCTCTACAAACTCCACGTAC
>JAAZED010000265.1 GCA_012512465.1 Oxalobacter sp.
CCCAGAAATGCCAGTTTCATGGGCTTCCTTTTTTCTTATTGCTACTTGTTTTTTTGATAATAATGCAGATAAAAATAATTGCTATTCAGGCAACATTTTTCTCGTCAGGCAAAGGTGGGTTTAGTCATATATGAACCGGTTTTTGCAAAAAATCAAAGTATTTCCAGCCGGAAATTAAACGGAACGCCAGTATTCATGCGGCTTTTAACGTGATCGAAAAAAAGGCTTCCGTGTCTGAAAAAAGGCTGCTATAGTGACGCGGAATTGGGTTTTGGAGTCAAGGTCTATGGGTATATTCTCCAAGAACGGAATCATAAAATCAGATGGCGCAGCACGTTCAATCCGGCAATCCGGCCTGGAAGAGCGTGTGGCAATGGCAAATGACAAGGCGGCAAAAAAGGTTTCAAAGCTGAAGTCTGATGCTGCCAATGACAATGCTGGTGGTCGGTCTTTTTTTGCGCCACAGGCGTTGCAAACGGCTTATGTCCGCCTGAAAACCCGTCTTTCCGAGGTTGGTTCGGCATTTGATCCTGAAATGTATGTGGCCGGTGTGACCATTGCGCTGGCTTATGTAAAAAGTGAGTCCGGCTTCTTTTCGGATTTTGCGATTTTTATGCTGGCATGCTTTGGCGATTCCATCAAGCCACACCTGCTCTCATTTTATGCCGGTATTTGCAGCGCCCCGGAGGTTGTTGCATCTGACCTGACTTCATATGAAGAATGTATGAGAGAGCACGCTGCTCTGATGCAGATCAGTGTCTGATACCCTGATGACATGTTCCTGAAAAAACAAAGCCTCCTGATACAGGAGGCTTTTTTGCGGGAAAGCCTGGCTGCCTTACATGAAGAATTCCGGTTCTTTTCTGGCACTGTTCTTTTCAGCAAATACAGCGCCATATTCAGCATATTCCGGTGAGTGGAACCCTTGGGCCTTTTCGGGGCAAACCGCAATACAGGCGGTACAGGTGATGCAAAGATCAGTGTCCTTCGTTTTGGGATTATCCGGCGGGATGGCACCAACAGGGCATACCGAAGCACAAATCCCGCAAAGCGTGCAATTATCATTAACCGTCGGTTTCATTGCCGGTACCTTGTACTCCCGGTAAGGGAAATTACCTTTTACCTCGATTGCCGGCAGCGGTTTTTCCGGATAGGCGCGCAGTTTTTGTGAACATTGCCGGGCAAAGGTCGTCAGCGCTCGTCTGTCCTGGGGATCCGGCCGGTCTGTGCCAACCTGCGGGAAAATCGAGTGCTGGGTCACAACTGCGCCTGCACCCAAAAGGACAAAACCGTTTCTTTCCAGGATCGTTTTCAATTCCAGAAGTGCATCTTCATACTCCCGATTGCCATAGGTGACAACCGCAATAGCAGGGGTATTTTCCCCCTTCAGGTTGGCAAGTTTTTGCGCGCACAGATCCGGAATCCTGCCGGAGAAAACCGGCATGGCGACAATTGCCAGCGTATTGGAAGGAATAACCGTTTCCTCATCCAGCGGATCCCACATCAGATTGAATTCGTTTTTCTGTCCAAAGAAGGCCTTGCTGATTTCATCGACAACTGCCTTGGTTGTGCCGGCCGGACTGAAGTAAACCTGTTCAATCGCATCTGTCTGCATTCTGTTTTCCTTTTTTTGAAATTGAATATTTCCGTTCATGAAAGTTTAAGCGATTTTTGGCTTTGCTGTGAACAGAAGGTACCCGCATATCTTCTTTCACTCCTGAAAAAGTGTCAATATGGCATACCGGATGCCTTACCCGGGAGCGTTCGGGTGCGGTTTTTTGCCAGAATTTTTTCCGCTTGCCCGCTGTCAGGAAAAAAGTGTTGTGTATCTGGTTGTAACAAACGGTAATGTTTGTCAAAAATCAGAGAAAACAGGGGGAATGCGTGGAAAGATGCATGAGAAGGATATCGGCATGACATCGCTGTTTTATTTGAAAATCGTATAGACAGGAGGCCGGTTATGACAGGGTGGAGCTGGGATAAAGAGGATGCCAAATCACATGTGATTGTTCCAAAATCGGAAGCCGTTGCAGTCTATCTGGACAATTCAGATCAGCTGATTATCAGGCAGCAGGGAGAACTCGGGGAGGAAGACAGCATGGTGATCATTCCTGCTGGGTATACGGAAACCCTGATCAATGCGATACGAAGTGCCAAAAAGCTGTAAAACGCCAAGAGGAAACAGAAGGAGGCGGTATAAAAACCATTCTTCGAATCAGATACCCATAACAGAGAGGAATCAATCATGAAAAAAAGCGCGTGACAAGGATGAGGTAAAGCGCGAGAAAGCACGGGATAAAGAAGGGAAAAAGCCGAATAAAGATCGCCGGAAAGCGCAGAAAAAACAGGACAGGGAGCGCGAGAAGGAGCAGAAGCAGCGAGACAAGGAAGACAGGGAAAGTAGCAACAGGCCGGATAAGGAAAGGAAAGACCGCAAGGATCGCAAGCGGGAAGATGGCAAAGTGCGTTCACAGCAGAAAGAGTAATCTGACAGCGGCCTGAATGCAGGACAATCACTCCCGGGGCTTTGCCCCTTTTTTTACGTCGGCAGTGCGGGCAGAATCAGTGCAGATATAGTGTATGATTTCCTGATTACTTGAAAGGGAAAGTCATGCGCTATTTTTTTTCAGCCTTAACTGCTTTCATTTTGTTTCTTTTCCTGCCTTTTTCATCTCATGCGGTGACGCCGGCTTATGACGAACTTGGCAGCCTCATGAATGGTGATGAGGTATACAAGGAAAATAATCCCCCCAAGAAAGGTCAGGAAAAACGGCCGGTACCGGAAATTGACCGTTATAACCATATGGGCATGACCCCGCTGCAAAGTGCATCGATGTATGGAGAGA
>JAAZED010000266.1 GCA_012512465.1 Oxalobacter sp.
ATCCCAGCGTCATCTGTATTCAGTTAATCGTATCTTACCTGAATTGCTCTTCATCCCCCGGAAAAAGAGCAAATGGCTTGTCCAACGCACACTGCTTTGATTTTTCTTAAGCCCAAAAAGTGCAATCACGGGCAATATGAGCTCCCAAACCACAACCCTACCTGATAAAGGAGAGTATCATGCCAAAGCCGCTTTTCCGAACCCGAATCCTCTCGCCGGCCATCGCAGGATTGCTGATTGGCCTTGCCAGCCTTTCATCCGGATATGCAACGGCCGCTGACAGCGGCATGGCCGATGCCAAGGCACAATATGAAAAAGACAAGGCGGCCTGCCTGAACGATTCAACAACCAATGACATCAATGCGTGCCTGCGGGATGCAGGCGCAACCTACCAGTCACGCATAAAAGGTAAACAGAAAAACCAGCCGGTAGCATCCAACAGCAACTTCAGGGAAAACGCGATTGAGCGATGCCGTATTTTCCGTGGCGATGATCGCAGCCAGTGCGAACACCGAATCATGGATGGCCCCGTAGAAGGCTCTGTCAGAAAAGGCGGTATCCTGTATGAAACCAGCACCCGAGAAATCCTGTCCCGGAATCCCTGATCGGTTACAGAATATCACTCTCCTGCAAGCCGGCAGAGGAACCATGCCTGGCCTGGCGCCTCTTTCAGTCCAGCCTTTTGGCCAACTCCTCTGCCGTTGCATTGTAATAAACCATGAGCTGTTTTAAATCCCTGTGTCCAACCATTCGGGCGAGATCAAGCACATCCAGTTTTCTGGCCAAACGGGTAATCGCCTCATGGCGGGTGTCATGAAAATGCAACTCATCAATCATCGCGCGAGCTTTCAACTGGCGAAACACATTACCCAGATTGCTCACGGTTATCCTGAACACATTGCCTTTGTCTTGCAATATTTGACGCAATATCCTAATCGCTTCCGTTGACAGGGGCACTTCACGGCTGCTTCCGTTTTTCGTCTCCGGCAGAAAGACCACGCGCCGTTCAATATCCACATCTTTCCACTGCATTTTTACAATTTCTCCTGCCCGCGTCGCCGTTTCAATGGCAAAAAGAAAAATGGCGCCTACACGCTCCCGACTTGTTTCCGGGGATTGATCATGTTTATAGCCTGACGCCAGAATGATCCGATCTATTTCTTCTGACGATATTCGCCTGTCGCGTGGTTTCGGCTGTGGTGGTCGTCTGACAGTTTTAAGCGGGTTTTCCTCCAGCCATTGCCATTCGTTTACAGCAACATGGCAGACGTGTGACAGGATATTCATGTACCGGTTCACAGACGCCGGTGAAACCCGCGCCAGTTTTTCATCCCGCCATTGGGCAAAATGCCGGGCGCCAAGCTCCCGGCAAAGTACACGAGCCAGTTTGTCCTGTTGAATAGCCGCAATACGGCTGCTTTCCCATCGCCCTCCCCGCTTCTTCACGGATACGGTTGCAGCATATCGTTCAAGCAGGTCGAAAAAAGTCCTGTCCTGATATTGCTCATGTTTCCCAAGCAGAATGTCCGCCTCTTCCTGTGTCGCCCAAGCAACCGCTTCTGCCTTTGTCTTGAATGTCCCTGACTTTCGGACACCGCACTTGGCAATAAATACCCGCCATGTTTTTCCCCGTTTTATATAACTTGCCATATTCGCCCATGGTGTAGAAATGGTGTAAAAATGGAGTGCTGCAAACCCGCAATGCACGAAAAAGCACTCAAAAAAGCGGCACATTATGCCAGAGAAAAAACTTTTTTTATACATGATGGCTTCCGTGGTTCGGAAGATCTGGGCGGCGGCCTGAAAGCCACCTTCGAACTGGAAAAGCGTTTTGACCTGTTTGATGGTTCAATGGGCAACTCCAATACCGCTGGTTACCAAGCCAATCGCGGCGCTACCGGCAAAGACTGGGATGGCGCAGCCAACCTGGGTCTGGCAGGCAACTGGGGTCGCGTGCGTTTCGGCCGTGTGAACGAGCTGACCACGGAAACCATCCGTAAGTTTGACCCGTTCTACCAGTATGGTGTCGGTTCCATGCTGCTGAGCGCAAACCGCTCGGCTCGTATCGACAACACCGCTCGCTACGACTCCCCGAAATGGTCCGGCTTCTCCTTCGGCGCCAGCTATTCCCTGGGTCAGAACACCCGTAATGATGCTAACAACACTGCCCCTGCCATTGTCAAGACTGGCACAGCAAGCAATGATGGCTACGGTATCAACCTGTCTTATGACAACGGCCCATTCATGGCAACCGCCAACTGGAGCCGCCTGGCTGACTCCGATGATTCCGATACCTGGAACATTGGTCTGGCCTACAAATTCGGCCCGGCACGTGTTTCCCTGTTGTATGAAAACACCAGCAACGAAGGCTACTCCGGCGGCGGTAACAGCGCACCGGCGGCAAAAACCGGCTGGCAAGCTAGAGGCGTAGATACCGACCTGTGGCTGCTCGGTCTGGAATGGGACATCGGCCCAGGCCAGCTTGACGCTTCCGTGCAGTACATGGACTTCGATCCAAGTGCCAGTAGAGCCCTTGGTGCAGACGATGCTGACGTCTACAAGTACGCGATCGGCTACACCTACAACCTGTCCAAGCGCACTTCCGCTTATGCACAGGTTTCCTACAGCGACTTCGACGAGAAATCTGCCGGTAAAGCAATTTCCGGTCTTGATCGCAGCGATATGTGGGGCTTCCAGATCGGTATGACCCACAAGTTCTAATCACTTGTGATGTCATGAAAATGCGGTCAGTCTGAAGCATTTTCCCGAAAAAGCTGTACCGAAAAACGCACATGTGAAAGCATGTGCGTTTTTCTTTTGGAGGCAGTATCCAAATTATTGCCTGTGTTTTTGTTTTTTGCTGCCGAAGCATGATTTTGTCAGTAAAATAGTGCTTTTGCGGTTTGGCTAAAAATAGGCCAAGGCGGGTAACAGAGCCACCGATGTGGCATAAGACAAGGATAAATCAGGAATGTGCGGGATTGTAGGCGCGCTGGCAGCGCGCGATATCACCCCTATGATGATAGAGGGGTTAAAGCGGCTGGAATACAGGGGGTATGATTCTTGCGGGATTGCCCTTTTTTCGGAAGGCAATCTGCGACGCAGCCGCAGTACGGCAAGAGTTGCTGATCTTGAAAGCCAGGTCAATGCATTCGGGCTGACTGGTTTTATGGGAATTGCGCACACCCGCTGGGCTACGCATGGGCCGCCAACCACGCTTAATGCCCATCCGCATTTTTCTCGCGAACGCATCGCACTGGTGCACAACGGCATCATTGAAAATTACGTCGAGTTGCGCGAAGAACTTGTTGTCAAGGGCTATGAATTTGACAGCCAGACCGATACCGAAGTCATGGCCCATCTGATTGATTCGCTGTACCAGGGCAATCTGCTCGAAGCCGTGCAACAGGCGGTCAGTCGTCTGACCGGCGCTTTTGCCATTGCCGTGATTTGTCGTGATG
>JAAZED010000267.1 GCA_012512465.1 Oxalobacter sp.
CCGCTGAAAAGGCGGTTCTCATGGCGAAAGAATCGCTGATGGATGACATTGACATGTTTGAGTTGAAAGAGCGCGGACCGCAAAACAAGCTGGAAGCACTGCGGATTGAACTCTGCGACAAAATCAATGCGCTGGGTATCGGTGCACAGGGTCTTGGCGGACTGACAACCGTGCTGGACGTCAAAATCAATATGTATCCCACCCATGCCGCATCAAAACCGGTTGCCATCATCCCGAATTGCGCAGCAACCCGCCATGCCCATTTTGTACTGGATGGCTCAGGCCCGGCCAATCTGCCCGCGCCTTCCCTTTCGGACTGGCCGGATGTCAAATGGCAGCCGGATACCGAAAAATCACTCAGGGTCAATCTGGATACCCTCACCAAAGAAGAAGTCGCTTCCTGGAAGCCCGGCCAAACCCTGCTTTTGAATGGAAAAATGCTCACGGGACGCGACGCTGCGCACAAACGCATCCAGGACATGCTCGCCAAAGGAGAAAAACTGCCGGTTGATTTTACCAATCGCGTCATCTACTACGTGGGTCCTGTTGACCCTGTCCGCGATGAAGCCGTCGGCCCGGCAGGCCCGACGACAGCAACCCGCATGGATAAATTTACTGACACCATGCTGGAAGACGCCGGGCTGATTGCCATGATCGGCAAAGGAGAGCGTGGCCCCGAAACCGTGGCATCGATTAAGAAACACAAATCAGCCTACCTGATGGCAGTTGGCGGCGCGGCCTATCTCGTTTCGCAAGCCATCAAAAATGCGCGGGTCGTGGGCTTTGATGATCTGGGTATGGAAGCGATTTATGAGTTTGATGTGGTTGATATGCCGGTAACCGTCGCCGTTGATTCCACGGGTATTTCTGTACACGAAACCGGGCCGAAAGCATGGAGCGAATACATTATCAACCTGAAGAATGGCACCATTCCGGTAAGCGGTAATTAATCGCTTTTTACCCTGGCGGGGAACACTGTGAACCATACCGAACGTCCCATTGGCATCTTCGATTCCGGAATAGGCGGACTGTCGGTATTGCGTCATATCCGGGAACAACTGCCGGATGAAAATCTCCGTTATTTTGCTGATTCGGGGTTTGCCCCTTACGGTGAAAAACCCGAGGAACTCGTCATCCGGCGTTCGATGGAAATTGCCCATTGCCTGTTCTCGTATGACTGCAAGGCAATTGTGGTTGCCTGCAATACGGCAACGGCAGCAGCGGTTCATCTCCTCCGGGAAAAATACCCGAATATTCCCATTGTCGGCATAGAACCCGGACTCAAACCGGCCGCAGCCATTACCCGGAGCAAAGCCGTTGGCGTTATGGCGACAGAACGCACCCTGCAAAGCAGTAAATTCAGAAAACTCCATGAATTGCTCAGTAGAGAAACCGGTGTCCGCTTTATCATGCAGGCCTGCCCTGGCCTGGCCGATCTGGTCGAAAAAAACGAGCGCCATTCAGCGCATGCTGCAGCGCTTGTCCGGCGCTACACCCTGCCGCTTTTAGAACAGAAGGCGGATACCATCGTTTTGGGATGCACACATTACCCCTTTCTGCAGGGCGCGATTGAAAACACGCTCTCGGAATCCGCCACCGAAACGGTTAACATCATCGATACGGCGATTCCCGTCACACGCCAGTTGATCCGCCTGCTGGACCAGTACAATCTGAAACAAACAACCGCCACCCCGGAATCGGGTGTCCATGCGCTGACAACCGGTGATGCCGGACTGCTTGCCGACCAGTTTGAGCAGCTTTTGCATATTCGCCCGGATATCACCCCAATGAAAAGGGAATTTCTCCCTGACAGTCCTGAAAGGAAAACCTGATGAAACGCCTGCTGTTTTTGCTTATGCTTCCTCTGGCTGCCTGTACCGTGACTGATTCCGGAAAACCGCCGGATTCCGGCGCCGACACCAGCGGTGTCAGGTATATCTGTGACAGCGGCGAACCGGTTTATATCACCTATCGTGAAAACGGGATTTCCCTTCACTACAAGGGAAAGGCACATCGCCTGAAAATAGCCGTTTCGGCCAGCGGTGCCAGATATGCCGGGGATGGCCTTGTCTGGTGGAACAAAGGCTCGGAAAACACACTGTATCAGCTGGTTGGAAAAGACGATACAGGAGCCATGCTCGAAAGCTGTAAAGAAGCGCCGCGTAAAAAATAATCATCGCGGACAGGAGTATGTCTGTGAATAGCCCTGTTTATGTCTGCACACCCGAATGCGCTATTCCTTGCCTGCAGCATGCTCATGGCAAACCAGACTGCCAGCCGGAAGGGAAATGGGGGTAAGACTTAATGAAGCCGCACCTCAACCTTGATACGGATTTTGCCATTATCTGTTACTATTTTAGTTCTATATCAATCAAAACCGGAGAAAAAACATGTCGCTGCCTCCATTGAAAATCACACTGCTTGTCGACAATAACGCCCCGGAAGAACTGGAAAAGGAGCACGGGTTTTCCGCGTGGATTGAAGCCGGCGACCGGCGCATTCTTTTCGATACCGGCCAGCTGGGTGCCCTGCAAATCAATGCTGAACGGCTGGGAATCAATCTTGGAGATGCCGACACGCTTGTTCTGAGCCACGGCCATTACGACCATACAGGCACCCTGCCCGAAGTTCTGGATGTCAATAACAAGGCCCGGATTTATATGGCGAACAATCTCAATATTGACCGCTGGAGCAACAAGCCCGGCACCGACCCGCGCTCCATTGGCATCCCCGAGCGCTCGCGGCAGGCACTGCTTGCCCTCCCGCCGGAACGGATTCATGAGATACAGACCCCGCTTTATGTGATGCCGGGAGTCGGTGTTACCGGCCCGGTACCGCGCAACTCTTCTGTTGAAGATACCGGCGGCCCTTTTTACCTGGATAACGCCAGCAAGGACCATGACCTGATTGAAGACGACCAGTCCATGTGGTTTGAAACCGATGATGGCATCATCATCCTGCTTGGCTGCTGCCATGCAGGCCTGGTTAATACGGTGGACTATATTCGCCGCGTTTCCGGAAAAAATAAAATTCGCGGCATTATCGGCGGCATGCATTTGGTCAATGCAGATGACACCCGCCTCAATTACACTTTTGATGCCATGAAGGAGTGGCAGCCTGAGTTTCTGGTTCCCTGCCATTGCACGGGTGAAGAACAGACTGTCTGCATGCTCGACGTTATCGGTGACAAAATTGTCAAGCCGGGCCAGGCAGGCATGGTGATACAGGGATAAACCGGTTTTTACATTCACAACACAATACAGGAAGGACGATCTTATGGTACTGCTGGAAATGGCTATTTTCCCGAACAACGTTGTCGGCAGCTTGAGCCCTTATGTTGCGCGTGTCATGGATATCATCGATAAAAGCGGACTGAAATACCGCCTTTCCCCCATGAGCACCGTGATTGAAGGCGAACTTGAGCAGGTACTGGCACTTGCCACCCAGTGTCACAACGAACTGGCAAAAGACTGTAACCGCATCTCCATCGTGATGCGCGTGGACTCCAAGCCAGGCAACAATGAAACCCGCATGGAAAGCAAAGTGACCGCTGTTGAAGAAAAGGTCGGCAGGAAACTGGTAACGACTATCAGTTGATCCCGCCGGGTAGAAAAACAAAAAGCATGGCCGCTAAACGGCCATGCTTTTTTAGGGTCAGACCTCATTAACTTTCCGTGAGCAAAAAGCCGTTTTGGCTCAAAGTGCCAGGAAGAGCGGCTTTGCAGCAGGTAATTTATGAGGCCTGCCCCTAACGTCCTGAATCGCCTTATCAGCCGGGTGATTTCTGTGTCTTGACCACCTGCATGGCGGTTGCAATCAGGCTGCCCATATCCCCCATATTGGCAGGAATAATGAGTGAATTGTTGGTCTGGGCCAGCTCGGAAAAGGCGGCAACATACTGTTCTGCCACTTTCAGGTTTACCGCATCACTGCCGCCCTGTTCAATAATCGCCTGTCCCACCTTGCGCAAGGCTTCCGCATTGGCGTCAGCAATGGCAACAATGGCAGCGGCCTCACCCTGCGCCCGGTTAATCGCTGCCTGCATCTCACCTTCCGACTTGGCGATTTCCGCTTCACGCATACCGGAAGCCAGATTGATCTGCTCCTGCTTTTTACCTTCGGATGTGGCAATCACTGCCCGTTTTTCCCGCTCAGCGGTAATCTGCGCCTGCATGGCACGTAAAATCTCTGAGGGCGGCGTCAGGTCCTTGATTTCATAACGCAGCACCTTCACACCCCAATTCTGGGCAGACTCATCAACGACGCCAACGACGTTGGTATTGATCTGATCCCGCTCCTCGAACGTCTTGTCCAGCTCCATACGGCCGATCACAGAACGCAGGGTAGTCTGGGACAGCTGCGTGATGGCAGCAATATAATTGGATGAACCATAAGACGCCAGCTTGGGATCCGTTACCTGAAAATACAGGACGCCATCCACCTGCAGTTGCGTATTATCCCTGGTAATACAGATCTGGGGCGGCACGTCCATTGGAATTTCCTTCAGGCTGTGCTTGTAGGCAACCCGGTCAATGAACGGCACAACAATATTCAGCCCTGGCGACAGGGTGGCATGAAATTTGCCGAAACGCTCAACCACCCAGGCATTCTGCTGAGGAACGACATTAATTGATTTAACGACAAAAACAATGGCGATAATAAAGATGACAATTGCAACGTAAGAAAATTCCATGGAGTGATGATCTTTCTCTCAGGTTATAAATTCAATGCGTTTTATTCAGCAGCATTTTCAACAATCAGGCGATTGGCACGAATTTCCCGAATGACAAACGTACCCGCTTTTGCCTGCTCTCCGATTTTCAGTTCAACATCCCACATGGCCCCCCGATAGGAAACCCGTGCCTGATCAGGGGCGCCTGGTACTGACTGCCATTCATTGACGGTAAGGGTTTTTCCGATATCCAGATTGACATTCGAGTCATGCGCCGGATGATGCCTGTTTTTCGCGCCAAAGCGGCTTTTATTCAGCAATAAAGTGGCACAGGCTCCGACAATACCCCCGGCAATAAGCTGAAAGGCGAGACCCAGCCCTGTTAATGCAATAAGACCGCCAGCAGCAAAACCAAG
>JAAZED010000268.1 GCA_012512465.1 Oxalobacter sp.
CGTCTTGCCTGTCAACTGCATATCGATACCATCTAAAACACCAAGCGGCGTGGCCGTAATGAAATTGCCGGAAATAATCCGGATTTCAGCATGCGCCATCGGCGTATTGGGCAATCCCTGGCTGAAAGCCGCCTCTATATCAAGACGCAATTCACCCGTTGCTTCCTTGGCGCATTCCAGCGCGGCAGGATCCGTAATCAGCGTTCCATTATGAAATGAGCCGCCATCCACTTGCCGCAAGGCGAGCTGCTCTTCCACTTGCGGACGGGAGCCATGCACAATAACCACCTTGATACCCAGGGCATGCAAAAGCGAAATATCGTGTACCAGCGTGGACAGCGCACCCGATCGAACCAGTTCCCCCGGAAAAGCCACAACAAAAGTCTGCCCCCTGAAGGAGTGAATATACGGTGCGACCGAACGCAACCAGTTCACAAACTGCATGGAATCTTCCATGATGTGCCCTACCCTTTAAAAATGGTACAAAACAAAATCCTGCGGGACATCCGCCTCCTGCCTTTTTATGGGTGCAAAACCCGCATTTTCCCCTGAAAAGGCGGCATTCGCAAATTTCAATTGAATCAAAGTCTTATACAGGAGAATAAAAAGACAATCTTTTAATCTTCGGATTATAATTCGCATCGACATGACAGCAACTCAAATCAGTAAAAAAAATCGCCGTTTCCCTGCACAGACGCAAGCCGATAACCTTCAAACCGGTTTTCGCAATCCGGTTCCTCCTGTTATCTACCCGGAAGAACTCCCGGTTTCTCTCAAGCGAGACGAGATTGCGGCTGCGCTGGACGCTAATCAGGTCATCATTGTATGTGGGGAAACCGGCTCGGGCAAAACCACGCAATTGCCAAAGATCTGCCTGGAACTGGGACGCGGTACAAAAGGGCTGATCGGGCATACCCAGCCACGGCGTATTGCGGCAAGTGCA
Organism: Oxalobacter sp.; assembly: GCA_012512465.1. GTDB lineage: Bacteria > Pseudomonadota > Gammaproteobacteria > Burkholderiales > Burkholderiaceae_D > Oxalobacter > Oxalobacter vibrioformis. Next base: position 944 of record JAAZED010000268.1, read on the forward strand.
ACCGCCAGGCGAATTGCCAGTGAACTCGGCACACCCCTTGGTGAAAACGTCGGCTATAAAATCCGCTTTACTGACAAGCTCAGCCGCGGTGCCTCCGTCAAACTGATGACAGACGGCATTTTGCTTGCAGAAACACAAGGCGACCGTCTACTCAAACAATATGACACCATCATCATCGACGAAGCGCATGAACGCAGCCTGAATATTGATTTTTTGCTGGGTTACTTAAAGCAGCTTTTGCCAAAACGCCCGGACCTGAAACTCATTATCACCTCGGCAACCATTGATGCCGAACGCTTTGCCAGGCATTTCGGATCAGCAGACAATCCGGCACCGATCATTGAGGTATCAGGCCGACTTTACCCGGTGGAAATCCGCTACCGGCCAGTATACGATCCCGCATTTTCGCCATCCGATGAATCCGGAAAAAACGGACAAAAAACGGCCAGCCGGGCTGAAACCGCCAGAGAGCAGCGCAACCTGATTGAAGCCATTGCCGAAGCCGTTGATGAAGTGACCCGTATCGGGTCAGGCGATATCCTGATTTTTCTTCCGGGGGAACGGGAAATCCGGGATACAGCCGATGTCCTCAGGCGGCGCCACCCGCCCCATGTGGAAATCCTGCCGCTTTTTGCGCGCCTGTCTGCCCAGGAGCAGGAAAAAATCTTCCGCCTGACCAATGCCCGCAGAATCGTGCTGGCAACCAATGTGGCAGAAACCTCTTTGACCGTTCCGGGTATCCGTTTTGTCATCGACCCCGGTCTGGCCCGCATCAAGCGCTACAGTTATCGGAACAAGGTTGAGCAGCTTCATATCGAACCCATTTCCCAGGCCGCCGCAAACCAGCGTGCCGGGCGATGCGGGCGTGTTGCCTCCGGTATTTGCATTCGCCTGTATGAGGAGCAGGACTTTACCTTGCGCCCTGAATACACCACACCGGAAATCCTGCGCTCATCACTGGCTTCCGTTATCCTGCGCATGCAAGCCTTGAGACTCGGGGATGTCGAAACCTTTCCCTTTCTTGAGCCACCTTTAAAACGCGCCATCGCAGATGGTTACCAGCTCCTGCAGGAGCTGGGTGCATTAGATGAGTTAAACCAAATGACAGCGGTAGGGCAGCAACTGTCCAGACTGCCGCTTGATCCGCGAATCGGCCGTATGATCCTGGCGGCAAGAGATCAGCAGAGTCTGACAGAAGTGCTCATCATTGCCGCCGCACTCTCCACCCAGGACCCCAGGGAAAGGCCGCTGGACGCGCAGGAAGCCGCTGACAACGCGCATCAGAAATTTGTTGAACCCCGCTCGGAATTTATGAGCTACCTCAAAATCTGGAACTGGTTCAATGATGCCGTCAAAAACAAGAAATCCAACAAACAACTGCAGGAAACCTGCCGTGCCAGCTTTCTGTCACAACTACGTCTGCGGGAATGGCGTGATGTGCATTCCCAATTGCTGGCGCTGGTGCATGAACAGGGATGGCGTCTCAATGAGACACCGGCCACCTATGAACAGCTTCATCTGGCCTTGCTGACCGGTCTTTTGGGCAATATCGGCTGCAAGGCCGATGACGGGGCTTACTATCTGGGCGCGCGCGGCATCCGTTTTTATCTCTGGCCTGGCTCAACCCTGGGCAAAAAGGCCGGAAGATGGGTGATGGCGGCAGAACTGGTGGAAACCACCCGCCTTTACGCCCGCTGTCTGTCACAAATCCAGCCGGAATGGCTGGAACGGGTAGGCCGTCATCTGCTGAAAAAATCCTGGGGAGAACCCCGATGGGAAAAACGCCCCGCCCAGGTATCGGCATATGAACGGGCAACGCTTTATGGCCTGGTTGTCTACAGCCAGCGGCGCACGCACTATGGTCCAGTCAACCCGGTTGAGTCACGTGAAATTTTTATCCGCGATGCGCTGGCAGGCGGAGACTTTGAAACACGCGCCCCCTTCTTTGCCCATAACCAGCGACTGCTCCGGGAAATTGAAAATCTGGAGCACAAATCGCGACGGGCGGATGTGCTGGTGGATGATGAGTTAATCGCTGCTTTTTATGATAAACATCTGCCCAAAGATGTCTATAACGGCATCAGCTTTGAAAAATGGCACAAGGATATCGCAGCCAACACACCGAAACTGCTGTATCTGAACAAAGACGATCTCATGCGGCATGAGGCCGCCGGCATCACAACGGATTTTTTCCCCAAACAATTAAAGCTGGCCGGCACGGACATGGCGCTCTCTTATCATTTCGAGCCTGGCAATGTCAGGGATGGGGTGACACTTGCCGTACCGCTTTATGCACTCAACCAGCTATCTGCCGAGCGTTGCGAATGGCTCGTGCCCGGCATGCTCAAAGAAAAAACGCACCAGTTGCTCAAATCCCTTCCGCAACGGCTGCGCCGTCGATGTGTTCCCCTGCCGGATTATGCTTCCCGCTTCTGTGACCGCATCAACGAAACCGATCGTTTCGGGAAAGGCCCCCTTCTGGATGCGCTCATTGCCGACATACGGGAACAGACAGGCCTCACCCCGAAAACCGAGGATTTCCGGCTCGAAACGCTGCTGCCACATCTCTTCATGAATTTTCGTGTTGTGGATGAAAACGGGCGTATGCTGGAAATGGCGCGCAATATTGCGACACTCCAGGCGCAATTTGGAGGCAAAGCCAGGGAAAGCTTTCAGCAACTGGCTGAAGACAATCCCATTCGGGCGATTGAACCATCGAAAGAAAAAAACGGCCAGGGAAAAACTCCTTCTGCCAACGCCATCCCGCCAGAAAACCTGCCGATACACCATGAAAAACTCACCTCCTGGAATTTTGGCGAATTGCCCGAACTCCTGGAAATCTCCCGAGGGAAACAATCGCTGATCGGCTATCCGGCGCTGGTGGACAAGGAAACCCATTGTGAAATCGAGGTATTTGATGAACCGGCCATTGCCGAACAAACCCACCGTGCAGGCCTTCGCCGCCTCTTTTCGCTGCAGTTGAAAGACCAGATGAAATTCCTGGCAAAAAACATTCCGGACCTGCAGAAAATGGGCATGCAGTATCTTGCATTGGGCACCCAGGAAGAATTGCGCGACCGTATCCTGCAGGCGGCCCTGGATGCCGCTTTCATGCAGGCGCCGCTCCCGGCAAATGAAACCGGATTTGCCTCCCGGATCGGGGAAGGCAAGGCAAGAATAGGCCTCCTTGTCAACGAAATCGCCCGGTTGGCATCGCAGATTCTCACCGAATACGCCCAGTTGCAACGCAAGCTACAAGGCATCAAGGCACATGAAAATGCCCTGACCGACATGCGAAGCCAACTGGCAACCCTGCTCGGCAAAAACTTCCTGACAGAAAATGATCCGGCACGACTGGCCCACTTCCCGCGTTACCTGAAAGCCGCCAGTGTCCGTATTGACAAGCTCCGTACCGATCCGGCACGCGATACCCGCCTTATGGCTGACTGGCAGGCCGTAGCTTCCCCCTGGCAGCGCACATGGCGTGAACGGCAGAAATCAGGCGGCATCATCGACCCGAAAATGCAGGATTTCAGATGGATGCTGGAAGAGTTGCGGGTTTCACTTTTTGCGCAGGAACTGCGTACGCCTATGCCCGTTTCCGTCAAACGGCTTCAGAAAGTCTGGGAATCGATGCAGCGTTAGGCTCAGCCCTCATTAAACTGCTGTCCGCGAAAGGCTGATTTTTCTTGCCTGTCAAGGCGACGGGACAACATTGGACGAAGGCGTATTAGACATACGGCGAGTTCAATTTTGGCCCGACAACGAAGACAGGCGGGGAAAAGCAGCTTTACAGCAGGCAAATTAATGAGGGCTGAGCCTGAGCCGTATCAGATTTCATATTTCGATTTTTCTCCCGAAAGCACCTGTTCGATCATTTTACGATTCAGAATCGGAGACAGCATTTCCAGAAACGCATAGATATAACTGCGCAGGTAGGCATTTTTCCGTATCAGAAGGCGCGAACGCCCCGTTCCGAAAAGATGCCCGGCCGGGATGGGATACAGATTTCTGTCCCGTTCGCTGTCATAAGCCAGGCCAACAATAATGCCGACACCCATCCCCAGCTCAACATACGCCTTGATGACATCCGCTGTCAGTGCGGCAATCTGGATTTCCGGCTTGAGGCCCCGTTGCATAAAAGCCCGCTCAATCCGCTTGCGCCCCGGAAACATCTGCTCGTAAGTGATCAGGGGATAGCTGGCAACATCTTCCAGTGTGATCGGTTTGGGCTGTGCCAGCGCATGACCGTGCGGCACAATCAGGTAGTATTCCCATTGGGAAAACGGTATCCCGATGATATTGTCCACCTCACCATCATGCTCCATCATCAGGGCCATATCAGCGGTGCCATCCTGCACGTATTCCACCAGCTGTTGCGCGGTCCCCTGCAGCATGGACAGGCGGACTTTCGGAAATTTGGCAATGAACTGGGAAATGGTTTTGGGAAGAAAATAACGCGCTTCCGCATAAGACGTCGCAACCGTCAGGTTGCCGGTATCCTGGGACGTAAATTCCTTGGCAATCTGCCTGAGACTGTCAATTTCCTGCATGATTACTTCAACAGACTTCAGGATCATCTGGCCTGGCTCGGTCAACCCGCGGATTCGCTTGCCGTGCCGCCGGAAAATCTCGACCCCGAGCTCATCCTCAAGCTCGATAATCGCTTTTGACACGCCGGGTTGTGAGGTATACAACGCTTTGGCCGCTTCGGTCAGATTGAAATTCTGCCGGACAGCTTCACGCACAAAACGCAATTGATGCAGGTTCATTGATAATCTCCGATACGACCTGTGCGCCGGAAAGTGACACGATCTCTTATATGGAAAAGAAATATTAAATTACAGGGAACTAACTTTTCCATTATATACGAAGCCATGAATAAATCCGGTCATGACCGGGAAAAACATTCCGGAGCATCCAGTAC
>JAAZED010000269.1 GCA_012512465.1 Oxalobacter sp.
ATTTGTGGTCCCCCCTCACCTATGGGCAGATTTACTTTCTGGCAGTGGCTATCCTGGCTGTACTCATTGCCATGCTTCGTATCTGGCTGCCGGTCTGTTATGACGCCGTGGAGCTGACAGGGCGGAAAAGGCCGGAAAATGCCTGGCTTGAACGTGATGATATATGGCCCTGGGTGCAAACCCTGATTGCCGGCGCTCTGGTATTTGGCGCAGGTATTGGTACCGGCATGGCTGCGGGCTGGGTACCCGCTTCGCCTTCTGCATGGCTACCGCTTTCCACAAGCATGACACTGCTTGGCTACTTTATGGTGGCTGTCACCATCATTGTCGTGGCGATTCCCGAGGGTTTACCCATGAGCGTCACGCTTTCGCTGGCTTACTCCATGCGAAAAATGACAGCGGAAAACAATCTGGTACGCCGCATGCATGCCTGCGAAACCATTGGTGCCGCTACCGTGATCTGCTCGGATAAAACCGGCACACTGACCATGAATGAAATGCGGGTATCGTCACTGGATTTTTTTGGCCTGCCGCCATCCGATGTCATTCCCCAGGAAACCGAATGGCCCCGTCTTGCCGAGGCAGCAGCCGTCAACGCCACCGCCAACCTGGGAGAAGACCGCAACAGCAGGCTTCGCATTCCCCTGGGCAATCCCACAGAAGCTGCGCTTTTACTATGGCTTGAAGGTTACGGCGTTGATTACCAGCCCATTCGCAACACCTTTGAGATGCACGGCCAGCTCACCTTTTCCACCGAACGGAAATACATGGCCACCATCGGTATCAGTGCACTTGATGGCAAAACGACACTTTATACCAAGGGCGCGCCGGAAATCATTCTGGATCACTGTGTATCGAGGCGGTTTTCCGATGGAAAAACAGTGCCGCTCAACGGCACTGGCCGGGAAAACCTGCTGGCAGCACTCAAAAACGAGCAGGCCCGTGGCATGCGAACACTGGGGTTTGCATACCGTACACTGGAAAATGCCGATGCAAATCAGGAAATCTGCTCAGAGGACATCCAGGAACTCGTGGAAAAAGGCGCGTTGATATGGATGGGTTTCTTCTCAATTGCCGACCCGGTACGCGCAGATGTTCCTGACGCCATCATGGCCTGCCGGGATGCCGGGGTGAGTGTCAAGATGGTGACCGGTGACAATGAGGCTACCGCCTGTGAAATCGCTGCCCAGGCAGGCATGCTGAGACGAGGGGATATGTCACCCGGTCTTGTTGTCACCGGTGACGAATTCATGGCAATGGATGAGGCAACAGCGGAACGAACTGCGGCATCCATAAAAATCATATCCCGGGCAAAACCTCTGGCCAAGCAGCGGCTGGTCACCCTGCTTCAGAAAAAAGGGGAAGTCGTGGCTGTAACCGGGGATGGTTCCAATGACGCGCCGGCCCTGAACCATGCCGATGTCGGACTGGCAATGGGGGTGACAGGAACCGCCGTGGCCAAGGAAGCGGCGGACATCATCCTGCTCGACGATTCTTTCACCAGCATTGTAAGAGCCGTCATGTGGGGGCGTTCACTTTATGCCAATATCCAGAAATTCATCCTTTTCCAGTTGACCATCAATGTCACGGCACTGGGCGTTGCCCTGCTTGGCCCCTTTCTTGGCGTACAACTGCCACTGACGGTTACCCAGATGCTGTGGGTCAACCTGATCATGGACACCTTTGCCGCCCTGGCACTGGCGTCAGAACCGCCTGACTGGCGTGTCATGAAAAAGCCTCCCCGGAATCCCGGCGCCTTTATTGTCACACCGGGTATGGCTAAATTCATCTTTACCGTAGGGGGTATTTTCCTCATCCTGTTCCTGATCCTCATCCTGGGATTTGGCAACGGATTCCCGATGGATGCAAATACCGCAGAGGGACGGCACAACCTGTCGATTTTCTTCAGTGTTTTTGTTTTTCTTCAGCTCTGGAACCTGTTTAACGCCCGCATGCTCGGACAAACCCGATCTGCACTGGCACAACTTTCTGACAGCAAAATGTTCCTGCTGATAGCCCTTACCATTTGTGTCGGACAAATCCTGATTACCCAGTACGGTGGTGAAATCTTCCGGACCACCCCGCTGTCGATCAGGGAGTGGTTATGGATTATTGCGGGAACATCCCCGGTACTGTGGATAGGTGAAGTCTTCCGCTGGCATCAACGCATGAGGCAAATCAAATAAACACCTGAGAGGCGCATTTTTTAATTTTTCAAATTGGCCCCTGTTATGATTTGATGCTCATGGAGAATAGTGCAATGTGTTCGCCAATACTTTCGATAGATTATTTTTTTCTTTTATATGAACAAGCAAAGCTATAGGTTGCTTCTCCAACACTTCCGGGCACAATATGAGACAAATTGCTTTGAGGGTTGGGATAAGAATCAGACAAGACAACCTTTCCATCTCCATGTTGTCCTTCATACCAAGAAATTGTATATATGTAGGATGTTTCAGAGTCACAGTTGAACAATTGCTTCACTTTCATTGACCTGAATTTGTTTCCACTACCTACCAGTTGCTGATATTCTGAAAAAGAGTTGAGGGTCCAAATTGTGACCTCATTCTTGATTCTTTTAATACTTTTTGTATTTACAAAAACTTTCATTCCATCAGAATTTGCCACTTGACGCCATTCGCTTGAAATCAGTTGATGCTGGGTCGACTGGTCTTGTGCATGACTCTTTGTAATTACAAAAAACAAAAAAGCAAACGAAATAACCAATATTTTCTTCATACCTCTATCTCCACTTGCAACTACGAGAACTCATTTCATACTTCAGCCGTAGCCTCAGTATAAGCATGTTTTTGCTAAGAAATACGGGCCTTTCAGGTGAGAGATTGCGAACAAGTTACTGGCCTCGCCGGCAGGAATCGAACCTGCATCCCACGCTTAGGAGGCGTGTGCACTATCCATTGTGCTACGGCGAGTC
>JAAZED010000024.1 GCA_012512465.1 Oxalobacter sp.
GACCCCCTTTCGCCCTGGGCTGTCCTGTCGAATCAAAGACAGACATGCCAGCAGCCATCGCAGCAAAAGGCAGCACAAAAAGCCCTGCCGTCATCAGCAATCTGGGAAAAATAGTCTTCATCGTCACTCCTGTTATCTCTTCACCCTGCTGTTGGCGCTTATGGTGCTGCTTTTTCCATCCGTGCCTTGTTCAGAAAATGCAGGCTGCCCATGAATGTTCCGGGATCATCCCTTTCTCCCCGGGCAAAGCGCTTCACCACGGCCACCCGGTTTTCCACCTGGCCGGTTACCAGATAATTCTGGGTAATTTTCCGTCCCCAGGCCCAGACCACCTGAATCATCTCCTTGTGAAAAAGCGTGCCGGCCGCATTTTTCACCTGTTCTTCCATTGTAATGAGCACGGCAGGCTGCCCCGCTATCCGGATATCCTCCAGCGAAAGCACTTTCACCTCCCGCGCCACACCAATAACCCGCTGCGCCAGCGACAAACGCGCTTCCGGCGTCATACCGCCCTTTTCGGCAAAAACCCATGCAGCCTCTTCCTCTGTCATTTTCTCCACCCGCAGCATGAGCATTTCGGAAAGATTTGCATCCCCGCGGCCCAGCGCCAGCACCACGCCTTTTTCCGCAGTCGGCACAGGCTCCCATCCGTCAGGATAAACCACACGAAACCGGATATCCGCCGCCGCCGGGTCACCCGTCACATTCGGTATGACCATCGTCACGTCTGCCTGCACCATTCCTGCCCACAGGCTGCCAATGGCAAAAACCACTGATATCCAGAACCGCCTCATTCCTTCCTCCCGTTTTTACGCAGGCCCGCGCCCGGCTTACTTCACAAACTCCAGGCTTTCAAACATGGGATTGCAGTTTTTTTCCAGATTCTCCACCTGCAGCGCGTCCACCTCCTTTTTCATCTCCTCAGGGCCAACCGTGGAGCACAGTACAGTAATCCGGCGCTCACCGTCATACACTTCCAGTACGCGCGATTTCATATACATCTGCATTCCGCCCGCACTTCTCGATACAGCCAGATCAGACAAAACGGCAGGCCGCCCCTTGAAAACCGTATCCTGTGCATCAAATCCCAGCAATGTCAGCCCCGGCTGGTACAGCTTGCGCAAATGGGCGCGCCGCTCTTTTTCCGGCAAAGCGCCTTTCAGTGCAAAAATGGAGCGGTTGGCGGCATCATCCATTTTGTACACATTCAATGCAATCCCCTTGACCAGCAATCCGTCAGGCGAGGCGCGTTCTTCTACCGTATCCTGGGCCGGGGAGAGGTTGCTTTCCCACCCGGCAGGCATAAGCAGCCTGATCCTGGCATTTTTCGCCTGTGGATTTCCTGTCGCGTCAACCAGGGAAAACGCATCCGAAACAACCGGCGCCTTTCGGTTTTTCTCTTTTACCTGCTTTGCCATTTCGGCTTTATTCAAAAAACGCAGACTGCCAAAACAGGCAGGAACAATACTGCGCTCCCCTTGTGCAAACTGCTTTAAAACGGCAGCCCGGTTTTCCGGCTTTGATCCCACCATATAATTAAGAAAAACCAGCTTTTCTCCGTAATAAACCATAAGCACTTTTGCCCTTACGAAAAGCGTGACCTTGCCGGTGGCATGCACTTTTTCAAAATCCCATACAGTGGCAGGCTGCCCATCCACCGTGACATCCTTAAGGAACCGCTGAATAAAAGCCTCAGAATTTTCTGCTGCGGGAATAAAAATTATTATTGCGCCGAATTTTGGAAAAATGAGGTCAATTTTACGGAAAATCCCCTGTTATTCCGGTGATTTCCCC
>JAAZED010000270.1 GCA_012512465.1 Oxalobacter sp.
ATTTTCCTGCTCCGTCGTATCGTACGTGACGAAAATCTGACGGCGGTTTTCAAAGGGGATCACCTGCAAAACCAGCCGCCTGTCGTTGATCGTCATCGGCAGCGGCTTATCGTACCGTCCCAGCACCAGATAATTGATAAATTCCGGGTTGCGCACCAGATTGGTGATCCGCATTCCCCTGTCTTCCGTCTCGGACAATCCCAGGTGTTTTTCTGCTGCCGGATTGCACCATTCCAAAAACATCACATCATCTGCAATCACCACGCCAATGGGAAGCAGTGCCATCGCCTGCCTGAAGCGTACCAGCCACTCGGTCAGCTCGGCCTGGCTTTTTTCCTCATCGCGCTGCAGTTGCATCAGCCGGTCATAAATCGCCGCCCAGGCGCCCCAGCCGCCGGGAGACTCAGCACTATTCGGATTGTCCAGCCAGATATCCAGCCGGGAAAGAAAATACAGCTGCACAAAAACCATGGCCGTCATCAAAACAAATCCGGCCAAAAGGCCGATTACCGGGCCGTAGTAATACCAGAGCACACCGGCAACAATCCAGGTCAGCACGAGTCTTAACGCAGCAGGAATCCAGAACATAACATGGGGATTCATGAAAAACCTTATGGAAACAAACAAAAAAGAAGCACACAGTATACCCGATGCACTGCCCTCAAGCGAGAAAAAACCATTCGGATTCCTGCCGGAAAAAACCGCTTTCAAGAACGAAACCGCCACTTTCTGATTTATCCCATTTTAGCGTATCCCGGCCGTGATATCTTAAAAAAATACCTGTCAGAAAAACGAAAGGAAAAAAATCATGTCACGATTCAACAACAAGGTCGTCCTGGTCACCGGCGGCGCCAGCGGCATCGGCAAAGCCAGCGCCCTTCTCTTTGCCGATGAAGGCGCGAAAGTCGTCATTGCCGACTATGCCGATGCCGGGAAAGCCCTGGCAGATGAGCTCAATGCCAATGGCAAATCGGCACTTTTCATCAAAACTGACGTTTCCGACAGCGCTGCCGTTCAGCACATGATTCGCCAAACCTTTGACACCTTCGGGTAGCTTGACGTCCTCTGTGCCAATGCCGGAATTGCCGCTGACGGCCCCATTACCGAACTGGATGAAAAACACTGGCAAAAGACCATCGACATCAATCTCACCGGTGTATACCTTGGCGACAAATATGCTATCAAGCAGATGCTCAGGCAGGAGAGTGGCGGCGTCATCGTCAATTGCGGCTCAATTCACAGCGTTGTCGGCAAGGAAAGCGTCACAGCCTATGCGGCCGCCAAGGGAGGGGTCAAGCTCCTGACAGAAACACTCACCATTGACTATGCCGCAAAAGGCATCCGGGTCAATGCCGTCTGCCCGGGCTATATCGATACCCCGCTGCTTGACCACATCCCGGTAGATGCAAAAAAAGCACTGGAAAAACTCCACCCGCAGGGACGCCTGGGTACTGCGCGTGAAGTCGCAACCGCTGTTGCCTTTTTAGCCAGTGATGACGCCTCTTTCGTCAACGGGTCATGCCTGATGGTGGACGGCGGATATAGCGCCCGATAAGCCGATGCCGGAATCATCCTGTGCCAATACGATACCTGCCATGCGTTTGGCATCGCTGTCATTGTTTCATGATGGGAAGCGACGCCATCATGTGCTTCAGGTTCAATGCATCCCAGGGCATGTATTCGGCAAAACTGAGCCCCACCACATCCGACTGGGCCGAGACATCATTGATAAGCCTGCTCACCTGGGCAATCGTCATCTTCCCGGCAAAGGTATCAAAGGGCTTGTCCACATTCGGGTTCTTCAACAGCTGTGAGCTGAAAAACTGCGGATCCAGCACATCCAGATCAAAATGGATGACGACATGTTCCATCCGGTTATCCTTCACCCATTTCAGGACAGCCTCACTGTTTTTCGCGACATCTTCGGCACGAAGCGTTTTCAGGCCATACTGCCTGATCGTATCCGCCTCGTAAGGCAGCACCTCATCAATGCCGACCAAGAGCACCTGCTCCGGCTTGAAATGGCGCATCACCTCCCTTGCCATCACGGGTTCACCCCCTCCGAGGAGATTACCCAGCACCATCGCATGGGCACGATCCATATTGTTTGGCGTGGTGATATCCGGATGCGTATCCACCCACAAAATCCCCACCTTGCCATCGTACCGCTCGTTTAACCAGTCAAACGGCACCTGGCTGACAAGACAATCCCCACCAAATGTGATAATACGATCCGGGGAATGGGTATCAATGATCTTTCTCGTCTCCCGCTGTATCCGGATAATCTCATCGCGCCACAGTATGCCATCCGCCATGGCAGGCGTCGCACCCGTATAAGGCGCAACCGGCACTTCCACCAATGGCGCGTCACCGGCAGGCGCCAGCCATGCCAGAAGACGTGCACCCAGCGGATAAACCTGTCCCGGATGCGGCCCGCCACTGTCACCTCCCTGCCATTGCGGCATCAGTAGCCTCAGCGTTTTTGATTGCTTTTTTTCATTCGCCATAACCTGATCCTTTGAAAAACCGGATAAAGAGACCAAACCAATCAACCTGCCTCTTTATTCCCGCCTGTCCGTAAACAGATACCCCACACCGCGCACGGTACGGACCATGTAGCCATCCTCACCCATGGCAATCCTCAGGCGCCGCACATGCACATCCACCGTGCGCTCCTCGATTTCCGGCTGGTTGGGCCATACCCTGTCCAGAATCTGGTGACGGGAAAACACCCGTTCCGGGTTGGACAGGAAAAAACGCAGCAGCCTGAACTCCACATTGCCCAGCTCCAGCGGCGGCTCCCCTGCACGCGCCTGCCGCGTATCCGGGTCCAGCGCAATATTGCCCAGCGTCAACAGGCTTTTTGCCCGATCCGGCGCCTTGCGTCTTAACACCGCATTGATCCGCGCGATCAGTTCCTTCATGGAAAAAGGCTTGGTGATATAGTCGTCCGCCCCCTTGTCGAGCCCCATTACCCGGTCTTCCTCACCGCCTCTGGCCGTCAGCATGATCACCGGCAGGTGTTTCCTGTCGCGATCCGCCCTTAAGCGCTTCAGAAACCGGATACCGCTTTCATCCGGCAACATCCAGTCAAGCAGGATCACATCCGGCGTCATCCGCTCCAGCACATGCGTCGCAGCCGATGAAGACTCCGCCATCACCGGCTGCCAACCGGCCGATTTCAGCGTATAAACCACCAGCTCCATAATCGCCGGTTCATCCTCCACCACCAGTATCTGCACCTTGTCCGCTGCCACCGTATATCCCTTTCCCGTTACAGAAACATCATACAGTCAAAACTCTCTGAAACATATCCCCACCCATACCCACGCTATCCCCCCAAGGCAGCTCTGCTGCCATGCCATCTGCGCAGCAGGGGCATCCCCAAACCGCAACGCGGTGTCACTTCTCTACTGAATTCCGCAATTACGCCGCAGCCGGGGCTGTAAGGAGTGACTGGAGCTTCACAGACGGCTGTCTGAGCGCAGCGAGTTCCGGCTGCCGCCCCTGTTGCGACGAGCAGCCACGGGAACCCCGAAGGGGCAAGGTGTTGCGGCGCATTTCTTTGCTCACTTTCTTTGTGCGAGTGTACAGACCGGGGACATGGGTAACACCTGTACGGAGACATAGGTAACACTTTTGGGTAGATAAAAATTACCCAAAAGGTTGAACTATGTCCTGGAACAC
>JAAZED010000271.1 GCA_012512465.1 Oxalobacter sp.
GAGCGCATGGAAATCGTCGGATTTTTCAATGCAGAAACAGAACTGATGGCATCTGAAATTCTCGACCAAAAAGTTACGCCAACACAGCTTGAAAAGGTTATCGCCGGGATGAAGCCCTTGAAAACGCTTCGCAGGTCTGGCGGATCATCTGCGCCTTCTGGCGGCTCTCCAAATCTGTCTGACATGGACGATGACATTCCTTTTTGATTGGAGGATCGCATGAATATCTACCTTGACATTGAAACCGTACCGGCACAGAGCGAGGAAACCCGCCTTGCAATCATGGATGGCGTCAAGCCCCCGGCACAGTACAAAAAAGAAGAAAGCATTGCTGCATGGCTGGAAGAGCATGGTGCGGCTGCCTACGAGGAACAATACCGCAAGACGGCACTGGATGGCGCAAAAGGTCACGTTGTCTGCATTGGCGTGGCGGTGAATGACGAAGAGCCGTATGTCTTTTATGACAATAACTGGCTAGGGAATGAGCAGGCTGTACTGCGCCGGTTCTTCGCCTATCTGACTGACATGGCCAGGCTGCATAACGGAAGGCTGCCGACATTCATCGGGCACAACATCCTGGACTTCGACCTGCGCTTCCTTTTCCATCGTGCGGTTGTCCTGGGTGAAAAGCCATCGCCCTACTTCCTGATTAACCCGTCGCAGTACTCCGACCGTGTGTATGACACCATGAGGCAGTGGGCGGGCTATCGCGGGTATATCGGGCTGGACGGCCTTTGCAAGGCACTGGGCATACCGGGCAAGGGGGATATGGATGGCAGTCAGGTATGGGATTACGTGAGGGATGGGCGCATTGCAGAGGTTGCCGAATATTGCAAGGACGATGTGACCCGCGTTCGGGAAATCCACAAGCGCATGACGTTTAGCTGATTGCATATGCCGCAGCAGGCGCGGCAACCTCATCGTTAAGCCTGCCGTCCGGCCCACGTTACGGGCCGCCTAATACCGCTGCTGTGCATGGTGGCAATAACTCGATATCTGGACTGCATGCACCGAGTTTCTCGGCTCTCGTTAAAGGCCGGGACTGACAGGATGGCGGCTTGCTCCGCTGCGGATTGCGGCGGTGAACAGACTGGGCCAGTAGCAGGCTGCCACCCTGTCGGGAATGCCCAAGTGGTGATTGGGCTGCTGATGGACACGACCAACGGTGACCCGCCCTCATAGATTAGAGGGATTGGCAATCACCGCCCAACAGGGAGCCACGCTGCATCGTGGGTATTGGTGGGGAAAAGCCTGCCCCTCGTGTTTAGGCAGGCCAGCGGTGAAATGCAGTCTCACAAGCGGGAAATTCACCACCCGCCCCGACACAACTTAACAGGAGGAATGGATATGAACGAAAAAATCAAATGCTCATACTGCGGAACCGACTGCCAGATGATCGAGGTTGGTAAAGAAACAGTAGCCCGCTGTTTCAAGTGCGGATCAGTACACCGTGACTATGACGGCAAATGGCTGACCGACAAGGATGCGATTCTTTATCTGCAAAAGCAGGTTGAGGCTATGCGTAACCAGATATCGGCGGCAGGCATGGCAAGGAAAGAGTGTTGAGATCCTACGATTGGTATTTAACATCTCACTCAATCAAAGAAGAAATGGGAGAATAATATGGATTTGAATTTTGAAGGTTGGTGTAATTTGAAAGTAGGTGATGTGATCGAAGAATATGGGTATGGGCAGAAAATTACTACAACAGTTATCACTGCTCCAGTTGTAAAGGGTGTAGATTTTGTTGAAGGTGGTGGGGCAACTGGTAACACCGTAACAAGACGTCAAGTGACATTCCAATCTAAGGCTGATAGTGGTAGGGAGATTAAATACGGGGCTACAGAAGGATTACCACATTACGCTCCCAAGATATACAAGATTAAAGGTATTGATGATGAAACAGTACACAGATACGGAACGGCTTCATGCGGTGATTAACGGCGGCTGGATAGTCGGCTATGAAGAAGAATTTAAGGGCTATTA
>JAAZED010000272.1 GCA_012512465.1 Oxalobacter sp.
CTGCAGATCAAGCGGGTGATGGCCAGAAGCGGTATGACACGGCAGCAGGTGGAATCCATTATGGCGACACAGGCAACTCGGGCAGAACGCAAGGCGATCGCAGATGATGTGATTCTCAATGACAATGCAGTGGAAAATCTGTCCGCCGAGGTGGGGCGCCTGGATGCGGAATATAAAAAAATCGCGCAAAAAGTGGCGGCAAGGTGAGATTTAAATTGAATTTTATGATTTGATGATTCAGAATTATAGGATGTTGGCAAGGACTATGGAAAAGGGCCCATTTTGATAATTTACGAATATCCTTTCAACGAACGGATACGGACGCTTTTGCGTCTGGAAGACCTGTATGAGCGCTTCCAGTATTTTCTCAGCCATGAGCATCCCTTGCAGCATCATGTGGCGTTGTCGACCATATTTGAAATGCTGGAGGTGGTAGGCCGTGCCGACCTGAAATCTGACCTGCTTCAGGAACTTGAGCGCCAGAAACAGACCCTTACCGGTTATCGTGTTCATCCGAATGTCCAGACGGATGTGCTGGATTCCGTGCTTGCCGAGGTAGAGCAAATCAGCAGTGCGCTGGTTAATACACAGGGAAAGACCGGTCAGACAATACGTGACAATGAATGGCTGATGAGCATTCGGGGCCGAACGATTATTCCCGGTGGCGCCTGCGAATTTGATTTGCCATCCTATTATGCCTGGCAGAAGAAGCCGGCAGAAAAGCGCCATCAGGATATTGAAAACTGGTTTGCACCCCTGATGCCGTTATTGAATGCCATCAGCATGGTATTGCGCCTCATGCGCGACTCGGGAACCCAGGTGACTATTGTTGCCGAGTCGGGCAGTTACCAGCAGATGCTGCAGGGAAAAACTTACCAGATGCTGCGCCTTAAGCTGGATCCGGAATTGAGTGCCATTCCCGAGGCCTCTGCCAATAAGTATATGTTATGGGTACGTTTCACCACACAGGATGGTGATATGAAACCCCGGCCGATTGAGCGGGATATTCCCTTTGAACTGATATTGTGCTGATAGCATGGCAACGATAGTCAAATGCCCGGTTTGCAGCAGGGAAGTGGAATGGGTGGAAAAAAATACCTTCCGCCCGTTTTGCTCGGAGCGCTGCAAGCAGATCGATCTGGGTGCCTGGGCCGAGGAAAAATATACTATTCCGGTTGCCGAACAGACAGAACACGGTGAAGAAAACGAACTGCCCTGATTTTTTTATCAATGGCCCGGCGGCTTTTTTGCGGATGAAGGTTTCATCTGCTTGCGAATGTTTTGGGATGGCGTATAATAATTGCCATGGTCAAGATAGATCAATTCGCAACAACACTCCTATCTCAGCGCTGGCGTAAGCCAACTGCCTGACGATCCTTTGCGCCATTTCGGCGCGTAAAAATCCTGTTTTTAATTTCCTGCCCCGCATTGTTGTGCCTGCAGCCAGTTAAAAATCCGATTGCTCCGGGAAAGCCCACATTTCCCGAAAATCCATGGAGTGGCTTATGTTGCTGATGATAGATAA
>JAAZED010000273.1 GCA_012512465.1 Oxalobacter sp.
CAATAAAGTCGCCCAGATGCGAATCATCATCGTCACCAATCGGCGTTTCCATGGAAATCGGCTCCTTGGCAATCTTCATGATCTTGCGGATTTTGTCTTCCGGCATTTCCATCTTCAGCGCCAGGGTTGCCGGATCTGGCTCGGAACCGGTTTCCTGCAGGATCTGGCGGGAAATACGGTTCATCTTGTTGATGGTTTCAATCATGTGAACCGGAATCCGGATGGTGCGCGCCTGGTCTGCAATCGAACGGGTAATCGCCTGGCGAATCCACCACGTCGCATAGGTGGAAAATTTGTAGCCACGACGGTATTCAAACTTGTCGACTGCTTTCATCAGACCGATATTGCCTTCCTGGATCAGGTCCAGGAACTGCAAGCCACGGTTGGTATATTTTTTGGCAATCGAAATAACCAGACGCAAGTTGGCCTCCGTCATTTCCCGCTTGGCATTGCGCGCCCGCATCTCACCGGCTGTCATTTTCCGGTTGACATCACGCATATCGGAGAGCGGCATACCACTTTTTTCTTCAATCTCAATAAGCTTGCGCTGTAGCTCCTTGACCATCGGCACATTCCGGCCGAGAATCGCGCTGTAGGGATAGTCGGCGTTAACCTCTTCATCAACCCAGTCCAGATTGGTTTCATTGCCCGGGAAGGTCTTGATAAAGTGGGCACGGGGCACACCACAGCGATTGACAACGACATCCAGTATCTGCCGCTCAATGTGGCGAATCTCATCCATCTGGGCGCGCAAGGTATCAGCCAGCTTCTCAATGAATTTGGCGGTAAAACGCATCCCCAAAAGCTCATCGGAGATACATTCATGGGCTTCGATATAGCCCTTGGAATTGTAGGCATCGGCTGCCGTGGCCTTTTGCATCTGCGTGAAGCACTTGGCAATGACATCGAACCTGTCCAGCACATGCACTTTCAGTTTTTCGAGCTGCTCTGCAGAGAATCCACTGCTGCCACCGCTGCTGTTGCCTGAAGAGGTTTCTTCTTCTTCCTCATCCTCTTCCTCCTCGTCAGCGGCTTCCTCTTCTTCGGCTTCCTCGTCTTCGTCCTCATCTGCCGATGCACTCATGGCAGACGGCGAATTCGCCTCGTCATCTTCAGTAAGGCCATCGATAACATCATCAATTTTGACCTCGCCCAGGCGGATTTTTTCTGCCTGCTCAAGAATTTCCGTAATGGTCGTCGGGCTGGAAGAAATCGCCTGGATCATGTCTTTCAGACCATCTTCAATCCGCTTGGCAATTTCAATTTCACCTTCGCGCGTCAGCAGTTCTACGGAACCCATTTCACGCATATACATACGTACAGGATCGGTTGTCCGGCCAAAATCCGAATCCACCGTGGAAAGTGCCGCTTCCGCTGCGGCTTCCGCCTCTTCATCACTAGTGACATTGATGACATTATCTGTCAGCAGCAGGTCTTCCTCATCCGGGGCATGCTCGTATACCGAAATCCCCATGTCGTTGAAGGTATTGATAATGCCCTCAATGGCATCAGGATCAACAATATGCTCGGGAAGATGGTCGTTGATTTCAGCAAAGGTCAGGAAATTACGCTCCTTGCCAAGCTTGATCAGTGCAACCAGCCGCTCACGGCGGCGTTCGATTTCTTCTGCCGTTGCTTCTGAATCGCTGGAAAGCGCATCTTTCAGGAGCGCTTTTTCTTTTGCCCTTCTGTCTTTTGCCCGGGTCCTTTCAGCGGCCTTCATCTCGGCACGCTCAACCGCATTCAGTGCGACATCTTCATCACTCTCCGGCTGGTAGTCCTTGGGCTTTCTGCCCCGGCGGCCAGGCACTTTGACTTTCGGCAAAACGTAATTGGACGTGTCGATCTGTGCCAGTGCGCTGGCGTCAGTGGTGACAATCGTGCCTTTTTCAGCAGCCGCAGCGGCAGCCTCAGCCTGTTGCTGTATCAAGAGTGCTTTTGGCTTGCGGCCACGTTTCTTCTGTTCTGCCCCATCAGCCACGGCAGGCGCCCTGGCAACGGCCTCAACAACCGGTGCTTCTTTTTCAGATGCTTTTTTCCGGCCCCGGTGTTTTGGCGCATCAACAGCTGCCTCAATAACAGCCGTTTTTTTCTTTTTCAGGGAAACCGGCTCAGCCTTTGCTGGCGCTTTCGCCTTCGTTGTTTTTTGGGACTCAGCTTTCAGTTTCTTTACCTCAGCCTTTGGGTTGGCGATCACCTTGGATTTGGCTGCCGCTTTGGGCGGCACAGCCTTGGCCTTCGGTGTGGCTTTTACCGCGGCCTGTGGTACTGCTTTGGCTTTGGCCCTGGGTTCAGCCTTTACGGCTACCTTGACTGCCGCTTTGGGCTTGGTCTTTGCTTTTGCTGTCACGACAACGGTTTCCTCATGTTTTGGTCTTCCACGACCTTTTTTTGCAGCCTCAGCGGCTGTCTTGCTCTTAACCGGTTGCGATTTCTTTGATTTCTTCTTGTCGTCCACTGTTCGCCCCAGAATCAACTGATTGGTATACAGGGCATAAATATGCCCGCATGTAAAGCCTTAAATTATAACACAAATCAACTTGTTTTTTGCTTATTATTGTGAAAAATCATGCCCTTAAGATACCCCCTTGTCTTCAATATTCTGCTGCTGCAAGACACGCTGTTCGTTTTGCAGATCCAGCACATACTGGCGGTTTTCAAGGGCTTTGCCTGACGCCATCAGGTCATTGAGCTCTTCCGTTATCAGGCGAATCCGGATCTGCCGCATAGACCCCTTCAATTGCTGCCGGGCCGCAGCCATATCAAAGTCGTGGCCATTCATCACTTCAGCAATCAGATGGTCATAATCCCTGCCTGACAGCCTGAAATACTCGGTCAATGCAGCAAAACTCACATTCTCCCCGAGAGCATGTGTCGCATTGACAATATCCGATAGCGTTTGAGCATCATCCGGATCAAATTGTTCAATGGCGCTTCTTTCCTCTTCTTCCAGCTCAGGCACCAGTTCCGGATACATGAGCAGAATACGGATCACCTGCCTGCCCAGACTGACTATCTGCGGGCGCGACTGGCGTTGCGGGGCACGCTGCTTTTTCATGGCCGGCTTTGCCAGCCCCAAAAGCGATTCCAGTTCGTCACCTGCGGTATGAGTCAGCTCACCAAGTTTTTTTACAATCTGCAATCGCAATGCTGAAGGCTGGATTGCCTGCAAAAGCGGTTTGGCAACATATTGTGCCCGCGCCCTGCCTTCGAGGGTGTTCAGGTCTCCCCCTTTGGTGATGACGTCAAACAGAAATTCGGAAAAGGGCACCGCATTTTTTATTTCTTTCTCAAAGGCTTCAGCACCGTATTCGCGTACAAAACTGTCCGGATCATGGTCTGACGGCAAAAAGAGGAAACGCACACCCTTGTTGTCCGTTACATAAGGCAGGCTGGCTTCCAGCGCCCTTCTTGCAGCGCTTTGCCCCGCCTTGTCGCCGTCAAACGCAAAAACAACCAGGTCTGTCTGACGCATCAGTTTTTGCACCTGAACCGGTGTACATGCCGTACCCAAGGTGGCAACCGCCTGGGGAAAACCCAGCTGTGCAAGCGCAACCACATCCATATACCCTTCCACTACCAGCACATAGCCCGCATCCCGGATATCCTGGCGTGCCTCGAAAAGACCATACAACTCATTGCCTTTCTGAAATAAGGGCGTCTCCGGGGAATTCAAGTACTTCGGTTCGCCTTTGCTGATCACGCGCGCGCCAAATCCGATGACCTGGCCTTTGGTATTTCTGATGGGAAACATGATCCTGTCCCGAAAGCGGTCATAGCGGGAATTGGCCGATGCCCCCCCCTCATTCGGGTCACGCTCAATGACCAGGCCGGATTCCTGCAACTCCTTTGCCGCGTAATCAGGGAAAAGCGTCCGCAGTCCGTCGCGTCCGTCCGGGGCATAACCCAGCCCGAAGCGTGCCGCAATTTCGCCGGAAACACCGCGTTTCTTCAGATAGGTAATCGCTTCTTCGGCCTGCCGTAACTGCTGGCGGTAAAAGCGCTCGGCCTGCGCCATGACTTCTCCCTGCACGACGCTGACAGCCTTTTTTTCCGCACGCTCTTCCGGGGTAAACCGCTGGTCATCATCCGGCACAATCATGCCGGCGCTGTTTGCCAGCTCCTGCACCGCCTCAACAAATCCCAATCCCGCATAATCCATGAGAAAACCGATGGCACTGCCGTTTTTGCCGCAGCCAAAGCAGTGATAGAACTGCTTGACCGGACTGACCGTAAAGCTGGGGGTTTTTTCTGTATGGAAGGGACAAAGGCCGAGCAGATTGGCGCCGGCCTTTTTCAATTGCACGTGTTTTTCCACCACACTGACAATATCAATGCGGTTCAAGAGGTCCTGGATGAATGACTGAGGGATCACGAATCAAAAATGTTTTGTCAAAAAACTATCTTCGATTATTTTAGCGTTCTTTTGCTCAGAATTTGGCCAGTGCGTTTTTAACCATGCCGGATACGGCTGACATATCAGCCCTGCCAGCCAGCCTGGTTTTCAGCACGGCCATCACCTTGCCCATATCCTGGAGCCCAGCTGCACCAGCAACAGCAGCACTGACTTCCTTTTCAATTTCTTCAGGACTGAGTGCCGCAGGCATATAGGCGGAAAGGACTTCAAGCTCGGCTTTTTCCTGGTCGGCCAGATCCTGGCGGCCACCCGCTTCAAACTGGGAAATGGAGTCACGGCGCTGCTTGATCATTTTTTCAATAATGCCGAGCACATCGGTGTCCGTCAGATCCTTGCGGTCATCGACTTCTTTTTGCTTCATGGCGGCTGTCAGCATACGAATCGTGCCCAGTCTTGCGCTGTCCTTGGCACGCATGGCATTTTTCATATCCTCAACAATCTGTTCTTTCAGGCTCATGTGGCCTCCTCCCGACATTTATGAAACACAAAAACCCGCCGCGGATTATCCGGAGCGGGTCTGCATCAGGTATGCCCGATCTGCCTCGCAGGGCAGAATCAATACATTTTCTTGGGCAGTTGCTGACTACGAATTCGCTTGTAGTGGCGTTTGACAGCCGCAGCGTGTTTTCTTTTACGCTCTGAAGTCGGCTTCTCGTAAAATTCGCGCGCACGCAATTCTGTCAGAAGGCCGGTTTTCTCGATGGTACGCTTGAAGCGGCGCATGGCGACTTCAAATGGTTCGTTTTCTTTAATGCGAATAGTTGTCATGAAATAATCAGGTTTATCTAATTTACTGAAAAGATTACTATCGTAACAAATAATTTTACTTATTGGAAGCCTCTTTTTTCAAATAGGCCTCCAGGCAGAAAAAATATCGGTTATCGGGGTATTTCGGCTACAGGCAGGTCATTCTTCCATCAGTGCGCGAACGTGCGCGGCAGAACCTGTTGCCAGGCCATCAAGGCTATAGCCTCCCTCAAGAATGGAAACGACTTTGCCTTCACCAAATTCATCTGCGATTTTTACCAGCTCTTTCGTAATCCAGTAAAAATCATCATCCGTGAAATTCAGACCACCCAGCGGGTCTTTCTGGTGGGAGTCAAAACCGGCAGAAATAATCAGCAGGGACGGTTTGAAACGGCGCAGCGCCGGCAGCATCTCGGCCTCCATCCTTGAACGGAAGGTGGCTGAATTGCAGCCGCGGGACAAGAGTACATTGACAATGTTATTGTCTATGCCGGTCTCATACTTGGCGCCCGTTCCGGGATAGAAAGGCGACTGGTGGCATGAGCCGTAAAAAATATTCGGCTTGTAGTAAAACGCATCCTGTGTTCCATTGCCATGATGGACATCGATATCCACAATGGCGACTTTCGGCACCTTGTGCGTGTTGATCGCATAGGCTGCTGCGATGGCTGCCTGATTGAAAACGCAAAAACCCATTGCCCGGTCAGGCTCCGCATGATGGCCGCACGGACGCGTCGCACAGAAAATCCGCTTGACCTCCCCTTTCACGACATCATCCACCCCGGCACAGGCCGCGCCAACACAGGCCATCACGGCATTCCACGTCCCCGGCGACATAACGGTATCTCCGCCATCCAGGGGCACATAGCCTGATTTGGGGCGAATACGCTCCACGCGATCAACAAATTCAGGGGTGTGCACCAAAAGCAGATGCTCATGCGTTCCCAAAGGCGCATCTTTCCAGGGAATTCCCTTGAATTCGGGCGCACGCAATGCGCGACGCACGGCAGTCAGGCGCTCCGGTGATTCCGGGTGGCTTGGGCCGGGACGATGTTCAAGGCAATAATCCGATGTATATATTTGAAGCGTCTTCATGAGGCATTTTTACGGGTAAAGGCAGCCGGACGGCCACACAGGGGTTTAAAAAGTTGCGCTGTCGCACTATTACTGCAACGATTTTACATCATCAGCGGGAATTCTGTGGAAAGCAGGAAAAGCAAGGGATGGCGCGGCCACCCCTCCTGCTAAAAGCACATTGATCTGTCAGGTGTAATTTTGCGTGACAAAATCCCAGTTCACCACCTGCCAGAATGCTTCAACGAATTTGGCACGGGCATTGCGATAGTCGATATAGTACGCATGCTCCCATACATCGCAGGTCAGCAGTGGCTTCTCAGAACCCGTCAACGGGGTGACAGCATTGGAGGTATTCACAATATCCAGGGTGCCATCGCTTCTTTTGACCAGCCAGGTCCACCCGGAACCAAAATTGCCGACACAGTTTTTGGTGAATTCATCCCTGAAACTGTCATATGAACCCCACTTTTTACTGATGGCATCAGCTAGCGCACCCGATGGCGTACCCCCACCTTTTGGCTTCATGCACTGCCAGAAAAACGTGTGATTCCATACCTGTGCCGCATTGTTGAAGATACCACCGGATGATTTTTTGACGATATCTTCCAGCGAGGCATTCTCAAATTCCGTGCCTTTGATCTGGTTGTTCAGATTGGTGACATAAGCCTGATGATGTTTCCCATAGTGATATTCCAGTGTCTCCTGGGAGATATGGGGCTGCAGGCCATCCATTGGATATGGCAGGGGAGGCAATTTATGTTCCATAAGGTTTCCTTTCCTTGAGAGAGAGCCACACAATGTGAAAATTTATTATAAGGGCTGGCAGCAAATACTGCAGCGTACGCTGGTATTTTTTATACTCGTCAGATTTTCTGCCATTTTCCTCATCAGGATATCTTTTTATAATGAAACAGTTATGACCCATATTCAATGTCATCCGCTTTTATCCCCTTCTTGATAAAAAAGATGAGCTGGCTCCGAAACCCTTTTATGGCAAAGAAATTTGCCAACCGGCATGAT
Organism: Oxalobacter sp.; assembly: GCA_012512465.1. Lineage (GTDB taxonomy): Bacteria > Pseudomonadota > Gammaproteobacteria > Burkholderiales > Burkholderiaceae_D > Oxalobacter > Oxalobacter vibrioformis. The sequence goes on from JAAZED010000273.1 coordinate 7,262, forward strand.
GCGGCGCTGCAAATGGTAGAAAAGCTGTCATCTTATCGCGGAAAAAACCCGCTTGTCCTCGCCATACCCCGGGGGGCTGTTCCCATGGGAGAAATACTGGCAGAAAAACTGGAAGGGGAACTGGATGTCGTCCTGGTCCGGAAAATCGGCGCGCCCGGCAACCCTGAGTACGCTATTGGCGCAGTGGACGAAAACGGATGGACTTATATGACAGAAGAACACGACCGGCTTGAGCCGATTGTCGCCTATATAGAAAAAGAAAAGGAGCGGCAGCAGGCGATCTGTCAGGAACGCCGCCGCCAGTATACGCCTATCAGACCACCAGCAAACCCGGCAGGACGAACGGTGATCATCATTGATGATGGACTTGCAACAGGCGCCACCATGATCGCGGCCCTGCGTTCCATCCGGGCACAGCAGCCAGCCGAACTGATTTGCGCTGTACCCGTTGGCCATCATGAAAGCATCAGACTGGTGGAAAATTTTGCCGATGCGGTCTCCTGTGTACTGATACCACCGGATTTTCGCGCGGTCGGGCAGTTTTATCATGATTTTTCACAGGTAGATGACCAGGAGGTGGAAGAAATACTGATGCGAAGAAAATCCCTTATCTGATGTGCTTGCGGGTAATATAAATGGTATTGCCCTCTCAAACCCGCTCCTGATTTTTCATGCCTTATAAAGAAAGATACTGTTATGGAAAAACTGCTCGCCCTCTTTTGCCTTGTTTTTTCGGCCACACTGCTTCATGCGGCTGACCTTCTGGTTTCAGACAAGTCCTATACGGAAAACGGGCAGATCCAGATGAAAAAAAAGAAAGATTCCGATGAGGAATCCAGAATTGAACGGGGAAAAATCAATGGTATTTCCTATGTGATTTATTACGCCGATGGCCAGGCTGCTTTCGGCAATGCATCTGACCCCGCAGACAACTGGACGGTATCCTGTAAAAAATACGGCTCGATCAA
>JAAZED010000274.1 GCA_012512465.1 Oxalobacter sp.
GTACCAGCCCATTGACCTTCATATCGCAAAATGCCGTCTTTCCGTTGCGGTACGGGAAAACTTTGATTACGATGCCGCCATCAAACAGGGCTCCCGCCTGCGGGTTGCCAGCAAATACGTCCAGGCGGCCCGTGAGCACTTTGCAAAAAAAGGGGTTCATGTCGACCTGATCAAATTGTATGGTTCAATGGAGCTGGCACCGCTGGTCGGCCTGGCAGATGTGATTGTTGACCTCGTCAGCACCGGAAATACCCTGAAAGCCAATAATCTGGTTGAAGTGGAAAAAATACAGGAAATCACGTCCCGCCTGATTGTGAACCAGGCTTCACTCAAGCTGAAGCGCCAGCTCCTCCAGCCGATCATGGAAGCCTTCAAAAAGGCCTCCATCCAGCTGAATGACTCAACCAATGAATTTGCGGACCCCAATCTGTATTGAGGAAAAACCATGACGATCCGGATTACCCGGCTGGATACCACCCAGCCTGACTTTGATTCTGCCCTTATGCAAATCCTGGTATTTGAGGCCAGTGAAGATGAATCCATCGACCGGGTGGCGGCCGATATCATTGCCGATGTCAGGAAGCGTGGCGATGCGGCTGTGCTGGAATATACCAACCGCTTTGACCGCCTGACAGAAACTGCCATGGCATCGCTTGAAATCCCGGTTGAGTCTTGCCTGGCGGCGCTGAATAATCTTCCACCTGCCAGTCGTGCAGCATTGCAGGTAGCGGCCGACCGTGTCCGCGTCTACCACGAGCATCAGCGCGAAGCCTGTGGCGGCTCCGGCTACACTTACACCGACGAACATGGTTCCCTGCTCGGACAGAAAATCACACCGCTTGATAAAGTCGGTATCTATGTTCCCGGCGGCAAAGCGGCTTATCCGTCATCGGTACTGATGAATGCCATCCCCGCGCAGGTTGCCGGTGTGCCGGAAATCATCATGGTCGTTCCGACGCCGGATGGCATCCGAAACGAGTTGGTGATGGCTGCTGCCGGCCTGTCCGGGGTTAACCGCATTTTTGCCATTGGCGGTGCGCAGGCCGTTGCCGCGCTGGCTTATGGCACCGAAACGATTCCGGCTGTTGATAAAATTGTCGGCCCCGGCAATGCTTTTGTTGCAGCAGCCAAGCGCCGGGTATTCGGTCAGGTAGGCATTGACATGATTGCTGGCCCCTCCGAGATATTGGTACTGTGCGATGGCACCACCAATCCGGACTGGATCGCCATGGACCTCTTCTCCCAGGCAGAACATGACGAACTGGCACAATCCATTCTCGTCTGCCCGGATACCGCCTACCTTGACCAGGTTGAGGCCAGCATTGCCCGGCTTTTGCCCCAGATGCGGCGCCAGGAAATCATCCGTACGTCATTGACGAACAGGGGTGCCCTGATCAAGGCAAAGAATATGGAAGAAGTCTGCGCCATAGCCAACCGGATTGCACCGGAACATCTGGAAGTATCCACCGAAAATCCGGAGCGCTGGCTTGACCTGCTGCGCCATGCCGGGGCGATTTTCCTGGGCCGCTTCACCTCGGAAGCACTGGGAGACTATTGCGCCGGCCCGAACCACGTGTTGCCGACATCGCGTACCGCGCGTTTTTCTTCGCCGTTAGGTGTCTATGATTTCCAGAAACGCTCCAGCATCATCCGGGTCAGCGAAGAAGGGGCACAGATCCTGGGCAAAACAGCGGTGGAACTGGCAGAAGGGGAAGGGCTGGAAGCTCACGCAAAGAGTGCCGCCTACCGGATGAAAAAAGACTGACGCTTAAGGAGAAATTCCTGCGTTTTGAA
>JAAZED010000275.1 GCA_012512465.1 Oxalobacter sp.
CCATAGGATGATAAGAATATTCAAACGGCCGTCATGTATATCAACATGTTATGGTTTGACCTCTTTTGCTGAAAATGATTGTTCATCTGCTGTTGAGAAAGGTCAAAATGACGCAAGGCTTTTGGGCGCAATAGCCCAAGAAAAAATTGGTATCATCGGGAAAATATCAAAAGATGAAGGCATCGCAGCCACCACGGATTAATCCTTGCCCTTTCTGTCTGTCAGAAAGAGTGGAACTTCTAGCTTCAAGAAAAAAACAATCCCCGGCGTTTATTCAGTGTATGGATTGCAATGCGCGGTCACGGCTGTATCCGGACGTTTCAGAAGCGATATTGGCGTGGAACAGGACACCAGGCACAAGCTGATGCCCTGTATGGTTTCGTCTGTCAGGCGGAGATGTGGATTTCTTCCGGCACGGCATTTTTATCTTTGGCGACGTGAGCTTTTGCTTCACGCAGGCGTTTTTCCGTTGCGACAATGAGGCTGTTTATCCGTGTTCTGTCATCAGCAGCATCCACCTCGCCTGCCTCAACAATGCTGTAGCTGAAATTCATGGTGATTCCCTCTGCCGGCGCTTCCATTTCCTGAAGATACTGTTGCGCCTCCTTCATCCGCTTCTCTGCCACAGATTTGTCACAATTAGGCAGGACAATCATGAATTCGTCACCGTCAATACGCCCGATCAGATCACCGCACGAATGCATGACCTGATTGCCTCAGCCGTATTTTCCAGCAGCTTGTCTCCGGCATGAAAGCCATATTCCTTGTTGATCGCCTTCAGTCCGTTTGTATTGGTGACAGCTATGCTCAGCATCTGTTTTTTCTTCCGGGTAACAGACAGAGCCTGCTCCAGCTGCTCCATGATGGTGCTGCGGTTGGTTGTGCTGGTCAGGGTATCGGTTGTCGCAAAATAAGCGAGTTGTTTTTCGATGTTGTTCTGTTCCGTCACATCAACAAAATACTTGACATGGGCTTTCTCCCTGCTCTCCCAGGGGATGAGGGTGTGATACACCATGAATGTCCTGTCAAGCGCGCTGCTGTAGCGTTCGACGATTATCTGCCCGAGCTTCGGATTCTTGATCAGCTCCTGCAGTTGACATTGCTCACACGGGGTATCACTTCCCTGAAGCACTTCATAACACCTGCGCCCGGTCTGGAAAATATCCTTGCCGTAGCGTTCAGCAGCCGCATCATTGACCCAGAGTATTTTATGGGTATCAGGATCAGAGACAACGGCATTCAGCCCGGTATTGTTCAGCATATTCATCAGCAGTGTCTTGCTGACATCCACTTCCACTTTCAGATGTTCAGATTTCACCGCATTGCCCATAATCATGCACAGATTCCACAGCATGATAATCTCTTCAGCTGACCACTCCCGATGGCGGTAGTCATCCATACCGGCCACGCCAATCAACTAGCTGTTTATTCCCGGCATTTGATGGATAGGGTTTAGAGTAAAACGATGTGGCTGAGTTGTCCAGATTTTGCAAATAAATTCATAAGGCGTAAGCCCTTTTAAAGACTTCAATC
>JAAZED010000276.1 GCA_012512465.1 Oxalobacter sp.
GATGTCGACCTGACCGAGCAGGGCCGGGCAGAGGCCAAAACAGCCGGCAGCATTTTGCGAAAGGCCGGCTTTGAATTCGATCTTGCCTATACCTCCGTTCTCAAGCGGGCAATCCGGACACTTCTGATTGCGCTGGATGAAATGGATTGCATGTGGCTGCCCGTATCCTGCCAGTGGCGCTTGAACGAAAGGCATTACGGCGCTTTGCAGGGATTAAACAAGGCCGAAACGGCTGACAAATACGGTTCAGAGCAGGTTCACGTCTGGAGAAGGAGTTACACCACGCCACCGCCTGCTCTCAACCCGGATGATCCCCGTACATCCTACGCTGCCCCGGCATATCGCACACTCAGCCGCGATGAAATACCATTGACTGAAAGCCTGAAAGATACCGTTGCCCGTGTCATGCCGTTATGGAATGATGTCATCGCACCACAGGTTCGCGAAGGCAAGCGTATCCTGATGTCAGCGCACGGTAACAGCCTGCGGGCACTTTTCAAGGAGCTGGATAATATCAGCGATGAGGATATTGTCGGACTCAATATTCCCACGGGACAACCTATTGTCTACGAGCTGGATGCCAACCTGAAACCTATCCGGAATTACTATCTGGATGTGAATACCTGATTTTTTCAAAAGAGGAAAAAACGATTATTGCAGCAAAACGACTTATACCGATTGGCCTGTCATAGGGTGATGTGAAATACCGATGAATGTTTTCCGCATCATGTTTCCTTTTTCTATGCCTGTAAAAAAAGAAATCGGCTGTCATGTTTTTCTTCTCGCGCTGACCGTTTTCCTGTCAGCTGTACTGACTGCACCCTATACAGCAGCACAAACCTCAAAAAAGACAGCAACCACGCAAAACAGCAAAACAAAAACACCGGCAAAATCCGGTAGCACCAGCACAAAAAAAACCACCGCGAAGCCTGCCACAAAAACAGCCGCTTCCTCAAAAAAACCAGCAAAAGCGGCCGCCAAATCCCCGGCAAAAGCGAGCAACACAAAGCAAAAGCAGGTGGCAGAAACCGAACGGGGAAAAGTCCGCCAGCAATTGACCCATCTGAAAAAAGAAATCGGCAAAACCGAAACCGAAAAAGGCAAGGCCGCAGACACACTGGCAAAATCTGAAGAAGCCATCAAAAGCACCAACCGCACCATCCAGGAACTCGAGCAGAAACACGCATCAACAGAAAACCGTCTTGGTCAGTTAACGTCCGAGCAATCCCAACTCGAAAAAACCGTCGCCCAGCAACAGAACCAGCTCGCGAAACTGTTGCAGGAACAATACATTTCCGGCAATGAAGACCGCATGAAGCTGCTCTTATCCGGCGACAACCCCAACCGGATCAATCGCGAACTGCAGTACATGACCTATATTTCCGAAGCTCAGGCAAAACTCACCATCGCCCTTCGCGCCAATCTGAAAACCGTCGACGGCAAGCGGCAGCAGACCGAATCAACCAAACAGGAACTGGAAAAAATCGCGCAGCAAAAACAGACACAAAAACAAAAGCTCGAAAAAGAAAAAGCCGAGCGCGCAGTGCTTTTAGCGCAGCTTTCTTCCAAACTGAAAGAACAGCAAAAACAGGCAGAACGACTGGCGCAGGATGAAAAACGGCTTTCCTCCCTGGTCGATAATCTGGCCAGGAAAATTGAAGAACAGCGCAAAGCTGCGGCAGCAAGAAAAGCTGCTGCAGCAAAAAAACAGGCCGCCAAAAAAGGGCAGAAACCTCAAAAAGTCGAGGCCGTTGCGGATGCCGAGTCTGCAAAAAGCTCCTTTGCCCAGCAGCGTGGCCGCATGAAACTGCCGGTGAGGGGAACCATCACGGCCCATTACGGATCAAAACGGGCCGATGGGCCCAGTTGGAAAGGCATTTTCATCCAAAGCGGTCATGGCGCGGATATCCGGAGTGTTGCCAATGGCGAAGTCGTCTTCGCTGACTGGCTGCGCGGCTTTGGCAACCTGATTATTGTCGACCATGGCGCACAATACATGACAATTTATGCCAATGCGCAAACCCTGCGCAAAAAGGTTGGCGACAATGTGAAAGGCGGCGATGTTATAGCCAATGTCGGCAATAGCAGCGATAATACGCAAACCGGTTTATACTTCGAGATGCGCCATAACGGGCGTGCATTCAACCCGATGGACTGGGTAACTACTAGGTGATATATGAGCGGAAAACTTCGCAATTTTATACTGATAGGGCTGGGCATGCTGGCAGGTATCGCTGCTTCCATGCAGTTTTCTGCAATGGCACAAAAGCAGACTGCCCCGCTTCCCCTGGACGAGCTAAGGCAACTGGCTGATGTTTTCGGACTGATCAAGTCCGACTACGTTGAGCCTGTAGACGATAAAAAACTGCTGACGGAAGCAATTTCCGGCATGGTTGCCTCGCTGGACCCGCACTCGGCCTATCTGGACAAAAAAGCGCTGAAAGAGCTGCGCGAAGGCACACAGGGACGCTTTGGCGGGCTGGGAATTGAAGTGGGAACCGAAGATGGTTTCATCAAGGTGATCTCCCCCATTGAAGATACGCCTGCCTATCGCACCGGCATCAAGCCTGGTGATTTGATCACCCGTTTGGATGGTGTCTCCGTCAAGGATATGACACTGGATGAAGCCGTCAAAAAAATGCGCGGCGAGCCAAACACCAAAATCGTGCTCACCATCGTGCGAAAAAATGAAAACAAACCGCTGGTGATGACGATTGTCCGCGAAGAAATCCGCGTCCAGAGCGTCAAATCCAAAATGATTGAGCCTGGCTATGCCTGGCTCAGGGTCGCCCAGTTCCAGGAACCGACAGTGGATGACCTCGTCAAGAAAATCAACGCGATCTATGCCCAAACTCCCAATATCAAGGGGCTGGTTCTGGATCTGCGCAATGATCCAGGCGGTATTTTGCCGGGTGCTATCGGGGTGGCATCCATCTTCCTGCCAAAGGATGTGGTTATCGTTTCAACAAACGGTCAGCTGCCGGAATCCAAGGCAACCTTTTATGCCCGCCCTGAATTTTATGCCGGCCGTCACCTGAATGACCCGCTGTCCAAACTGCCGCCCCAGATCAAGACGGTACCCATCGTTGTCCTGGTCAATATCGGCTCAGCGTCCGCCTCTGAAATCGTGGCTGGCGCCCTGCAGGATCACAAGCGCGCCACTATTTTGGGAACACAGACATTCGGCAAGGGATCGGTTCAGACCGTTCGCCAGATTTCACCGGATACCGCAGTCAAACTGACAACCGCACGCTATTACACGCCGAATGGCCGCTCCATCCAGGCCAAAGGCATTGTTCCTGACCTGATGGTGGATGAGACGCCGGAAGGCGATGGCTACAACAGCCTGCGTCTGCGTGAAGCGGATCTGCTGAAACATCTTTCCAATGATCCTGCCCAAAATGAGGATGAAGCCCAGCGGATCAACGAAGAAGAAGAACAGAAGCTTTTAAGCAACACCAAGAAATACAAGCCGCTTGAATATGGCAGCAAGGACGACTTCCAACTGACGCAGGCACTGAATCACCTGAAAGGACAACCCGTCAAAATCTCGAAAACCAAAGTCGAAGAAAAGAAAAACGGGGCTGATGCTGAAAAAACAGAAACAGAGTCCAATCTGAAAAACAAGCAGTAATCTGCGGGAATGAACACGCGCCAATCTGAACGTTACTCCCGCCATATCCTGCTGAAAGAACTGGGCATGGATGGCCAGGAAAAAATCCTGGCTGCCCATGCCCTTGTCATTGGCGCAGGCGGCCTGGGATCACCTGCCTGCTATTACCTGGCTTCCGCTGGAATCGGGAAAATCACGCTCGTGGATGACGACACAGTAGACTTGTCCAATCTGCAACGGCAAATCCTGCATACAACCGATCGTATCGGCCGGCCGAAAGCCGTTTCCGGAAAAACCACGCTGTCGAAAATCAATCCGGATATCGACATTATTGCGTTAAATGAGCGGCCGGATGAATCCCGCCTGCATGAACTTGCCGAAAGCGCATCGGTTGTTCTGGACTGCACTGATAACTTTGCCAGTCGCCACATCATCAACCGGGTTTGCGTTGCCAGCCGCCGGCCACTGGTATCCGGCGCGGCACTGCAGTTTGACGGACAGGTATCGGTCTATGATATGCGCGCAAACGATGCGCCATGCTACTCCTGCCTGTTTTCAGCCGACCAGCCGTTTGAAGACAGAAAGGCGGCACAATTCGGCGTCTTTGCTCCTGTTGTCGGCATCATCGGCACCATACAGGCTGCGGAAGCCTTGAAACTCGTGGCCGGCATTGGCAAATCACTGGCTGGTTCACTGCTGATTCTTGATGGACTGACCATGTCGTGGACCCGGATACAGCTTGACCGCAATCCGGATTGTCCTGTCTGCGGCAACACCAGGCCCGCGCCTGAAATCACGAAGCGCCATAACGAGCGCGATAGGCATTGACCGCATCACGGTACTGCGACAGGGAAGAATCAACCCCATCCTGCGAAAGATAGGTCATCAGGTCATCAAGGCTGGCAATCGACAACACCGGCATGTGGTAGGCATTCTGCACTTCCTGAACAGCTGAGAATTCGGACAGCGCATCATCCTTGCCTGAACGCTCCATGCGATCCAGCGCAATCAGTACCGCAGCAGGGGTCGCACCAGCGGCCCGGATAATCCCGACAGATTCATTGACAGACGTCCCGGCGGAAATCACATCATCAACAATGACAACCCGCCCGGCCATTGGCGCGCCAACCAGGGTTCCTCCCTCTCCATGATCCTTGGCTTCCTTGCGGTTATAGGCAAAAGGCGCATTGCGCCCCCGGTTTGACAATGCGACTGCTACCGCAGCAACCAGTGGAATCCCTTTGTAAGCCGGACCATACAGCATATCGAACGCAATGCCGGAATCCAGGAGCGTCTGCGCATAAAAATCCGCCAGCCTGCCAAGTGAGGCACCATCATTGAACAATCCGGCATTAAAAAAGTAAGGGGATGTGCGCCCGGCCTTGGTAATAAATTCACCAAAACGCAACACCCCGGAATCAACGGAAAACTGGATAAAATCCTGTCGCAAATTACTCACTATCGGCCTCACTCACAGCAAAAAATCAAAAAAACACTCCATTGTAGCGCGTGAAAAACAATTGGGAAAAGCGTTGTGCCTTACAGAAAGCAGACAGCTCCTGCTGCAATAAAAAAGGGAAGAAAGCCTCTTCCCTTTGATATCACGACACATGGAACTTACAGATTAAGATAATCGGCAACAAAATCCGCATCCTTGTCCCCTCTGCCCGAGAGATTGACCAGGATCGTCTTGTCCTTGCCCAACTCCTTTGCCGCCCGCATGGCATAGGCCACGGCATGCGCACTTTCCAGTGCAGGAATAATCCCCTCCACACGAGATAACGTAATAAAGGCATCCAGGCATTCCTGGTCTGTTGCCGATTCATACTGCACCCGCCCCATGTCCTTGAGATAACAGTGCTGCGGCCCAACACCCGGATAGTCCAGACCGGATGCAATCGAGTAAACCGGCAATGTATTGCCATCCTTGTCCTGCAGGGCATAGCATTTATAACCATGCAGCGTGCCCTTGGTGCCCAGTGTCATGGTTGCGGCATTGTCCGGTGTATCCAGCCCTTTTCCGGCCGGCTCCACACCCACCAACCTCACCGATTCATCCGGCAGAAATTCCGTGAACATCCCAATCGAATTTGAGCCGCCCCCCACGCAGGCCACTATCATATCCGGCAGTTTTTTTTCGCGTGCCAGAAATTGCTCACGCGACTCCTTGCCGATAATCATCTGAAAATCGCGCACCATTTTCGGGAACGGGTGCGGTCCAACCGCAGAGCCAATCGCGTACAGAAAATTATCCGGGTCCTTGACATACTCATCAAAGGCGCTGTCGACCGCATCCTTCAGCGTCTGGGTACCGCGGGTAACCGGAATCAGTGTCGCGCCCAGGATTTTCATCTTGGTGACATTCGGGTGTTCTTTTTCAATATCAATGACGCCCATATGAATTTCACAGGGAAGCCCTACCAACGCACAGGCGGTTGCCATCGCAACGCCATGCTGCCCGGCCCCGGTTTCTGCAATCACCTTGGTCTTTCCCATAAACTTGGCCAGCAGCGCCTGCCCCAGGCAGTGATTGATCTTGTGCGCACCGGTATGATTCAGGTCTTCCCGTTTGATGAAAATACGGGCACCGCCCTGGCGTTCTGTCAGTTTTTTCGCAAAATAAATCGGGCTGGGGCGACCAACGTAATGGGTATACAGTTCCTGCAACTCATCCTGGAACGCCCTTGTCTGCCTGACAGTTTCATAGGCATCACTGATCTTGTCCATGGCAACTTTTAACTCAGGCGGAATGATCTGCCCGCCATACTCACCAAAATACCCGGCCTTATCCGGCATTTCCCCAAACTGTTGCGACATACTTGTTTCCTTCAATTATTTTTAATCATCCAAACAGGCAAAAATCATAACTCCGATACGCTGTAATGTCGAATATCCTGCCCGCATTTTTCGTGTTTTTTATTTGTTACCGTTCCAGGGCGCGATTTTGGGGAGCATCATCATGCCCGGCAATGCCAGGACAAAACAGATATTGAAAAACATGAACCAGCCGGTCTGATCCACGATAAAGCCCGCGGATGCGTTGATAAACGTGCGGGGAATCGCCGCCAGAGACGTAAAAAGCGCGTACTGTGTGGCACTGTACCGCTTGTCCGTGGTTCTGGCGATATAGGCAACAAAGGCCGCCGTTCCCAGCCCGACCCCCAGGGCTTCAAAACCAATCACAAAGGCAAGGATATAGGGATTTGCGCCCTGTACCGCTATCCATGAAAAGCCCAGAATGGATACCGCCTGCACCACCCCATACAACCACAGTGCCCGGTTGATGCCCAGGCGGATCATCCAGATCCCCCCCAGCATGCCGCCGATCAGGCTCGCCCAGAAACCGGTCGTTTTCGCAATGGCGCCAATCTGGGTCATGCTAAATCCCAGGTCCAGATAAAACTTAGTTGCCAATGCCGTAGCCAGGCTGTCCCCCAGCTTGTACAGAAAAATAAAACTCAGGATAAAAAAAGCATTCTTCCAGCCCGCACGGGTAACAAACTCCCTGAAAGGCAAAACAACCGCTTCCCGCAGATTGGCCGGAGGTACGCCATATATTTCGGGTTCCTTGATCAGAAGTGAGCAGATAAATCCTGGAATCATGAAAGCGGCTGTTATCCAGAAGACCCATTGCCAGCTCATCATGTCCGCTAAAATCAGGGAGAGTGCCCCAGGAACCATGCCCGCAACCCGATAGGCATTCACATGAATGGCACTGCCCAATCCCTGCTCATTATCCGGCAGCAATTCCCGCCGGTAGGCATCCAGTGCGATATCCTGGCTCGAAGACAGGAAAGCAACAAATGTGCACAAGAGGCCAATCAGCAAAAGATGCTTCATCGGATCAAGCATGCCCATCATGCCGATGGAAAAGAAAAGGCCAAGCTGGGTAATTGCCATCCAGCCGCGCCGGCGCCCCATCTTTCCAAGGCTGAAGCGGTCCATCAGCGGCGCCCAGATAAATTTCCAGGTATAGGGGAACATCACCAGCGCAAAAAGGCCCAGTGATTTGACATTAAGTCCCGACTTGGCAAGCCAGGCCTGAAGCAGGTTAAGCAGGATAAAAAGCGGCAGTCCGGATGAAAAACCGATAAAAACGCAAATCAGCATGCGCTGGTGAAACGCACTGAAGAATTTGCGCTCAGGCGTTGTCATAAGCCGGATGATGCTTTCTTTTTCAATCGAAAAACAGCCAGCGCGCCACGCAGGTTGCGAAGAAAAGACACCGGTTTTCCATGGTGAAGCGCCACGCAGTCTGTCACCGTCAGCCCGACCCGATTGGCCAGGTCGCCAAAATCACTGATCGTCGCGCACCGCAGGTTCGGGGTGTCATACCACTCATAGGGCAACTCCTGGGTTACCGGCATACGCCCTTTCAGCAGCGTCAGGCGATTCTGCCAATAAGCAAAATTAGGAAAGGAAACAATGGCTTCATTACCCACCCTTGCAATATCGTGCAACAGTTCTTCCACATTTTTCATCATTTGCAGCGCGGACAGGCACAGCACCGTATCAAAAGAATTATCCGCAAACAGGTCAAGCCCCTTTTCCAGATCATGCTGGATAACCGGTACCCCCCTGCTTGCACAGCCCGGAATTTTTTCATCGTCAATTTCAACACCGTAGCCACTGCATCTTTTTATCGAATGCAGATATTCCAGCATGGCGCCATCACCACATCCCAGGTCCAGCACATGCGCCTCTTCCGGAACCCAGTGGGCGATAAATGCCAGGTCGGCCCTGAGTTCCCGCAGTTTGAGTACGGCCATCAGTTCCTCCGCTCCTCAATTTCCAGCCACATCCTGTCAACGTAGGATCGGACCAGGTCATGGTATCGTTCATCCGTCAGCAAGAAGGCATCATGCCCGTGCGGCGCGTCAATATCCGCGTAGGTCACTTCCCGCCGGTTATCAATCAGCGCCTTGACGATTGCCCGGCTGGCATCGGAAGAAAAACGCCAGTCCGTTGTGAATGATGCCAGCAAAAATTTTGCCTGCGTGCCTGCCAGTGCCCTGGTCAGGTCACCATCGTAAGGTGCTGCGGGATCAAAATAATCCAGCGCCCGGGTAATCAGCAGATAGGTATTGGCGTCAAAATAGGAAGAGAACTTGTCGCCCTGGTAATGCAGATAGGATTCGATTTCGAACTCCACACCAAACCCGAAATGATACTGGCCCGAACGCAGCATGCGGCCGAATTTTTCGGACATGTCCACATTGGAAAGATACGTGATGTGGCCTATCATGCGCGCCACGCGCAAACCGTTTTTCGGCAGGACACCATACGCATAAAAATCGCCGCCGTGAAAATCCGGATCGGTCAGAATCGCCTGGCGGGCCACATCATTAAAGGCAATATTCTGGGCTGAGCTTGGCTGTCGATGCAATAGCAATACAGTGTTCGAGCCGGGCCGGAAACATCATGCTCCACGCCAGCGCCTGCATCCCCCCCAGAGAACCACCCATCACGGCAGCAAATTTCCGTATGCCCAGCACATCAGCAAGACGGGCCTGTGACTGCACCCAGTCTTCAACGGTGACAACAGGAAAACCATGTCCATAAGGCTTGCCCGTTTCGGGATTGATATGCATCGGCCCCGTAGAACCAAAGCAGGAGCCCAGGTTATTCACGCCGATGACAAAAAAACGGTTGGTATCAACCGGCTTTCCCGGTCCAACCATGTTGTCCCACCAGCCAATGTTATTAGGCTGATCCTCATAATACCCGGCCACATGGTGTGAGGCATTCAACGCATGACAGATCAGTATCGCATTCGATTTATCCGCGTTGAGCGTTCCGTAGGTCTCATAGACCAGCGTGTAATTGGCAATCAATGCGCCGCTTTGCAAACGCAAAGGCTCATCAAAATCAATTGACCGGGCAGTTACCGCTCCAACAGAAGTCATGTATTCGTCTTGCACCCTGAAAAACAGCGTGCCTTCCTTTTTATTTCATGAAAAAACAAAGCCCGAAAGCAGCGGACCTGTCGGGCTTGTTTTCAAGCTCGCTTTAGCCGCATTTATTTCGGGGACATCCCCCTGCGCCCGCAAGCTGAATTGTTCAAATCGGCGCAACAGTACAAGCATAACGAAGTCATCGCCCAGCGTCAAACCACAGAAGAAAAAAAGCGTTACACGGCTGCAGGCAACTGCCTGACTTTCTCAACAGCCCGCTCGATCGCATCCGGCTCTCCCAGACTCAATATTCTTTTTACCCTGGGTGCAAGCTCTTTTAAGCTGGCATTGAGAATTTCCTGCTTCACCGTCAAAAGCTGGGTGGAGTGCATGGAAAACTCCCTCAACCCCATGCCGAGCAAAAGCCGCGTCATGGCAGGATCTCCTGCAAGCTCACCACAGATGGATACCGGCAAACCAGCCTTCGCACCCGCCCTGATGACCGTTGACAACATGGTCAGAATCGCCGGATGCAAGGGATTGTACAAATGGGCCACTTCCGGATCTACGCGGTCAATCGCCAGGGAATACTGGATCAGGTCATTGGTACCGATCGACAGAAAATCCAGGCGACTGGTAAACATGGACAAGGCAAAAATCGCCGCCGGCACTTCAACCATGGCGCCAATAGGAATATTCGGGTCAAACTTCACCTTTTCGGCCTTCAATTGCGATTTGGCCTGCTCAATCATCGCCAGCGACTGGTCAATCTCAAAAGCATGCACCAGCATCGGAATCAGCAGCTTTACCGGACCAAAAGCCGATGCCCTGAGGATAGCGCGTAATTGCGTCAGGAAAAGCTCCGGCTCCGCAAGGCAAAAACGGATAGCACGCTTGCCCAGTGCCGGGTTCAGCACACTGAAATCAGAAATGCCGATCGGCTTGTCTGCACCGATATCCAGCGTACGGATCGTCACAGGAC
>JAAZED010000277.1 GCA_012512465.1 Oxalobacter sp.
ATCGTGGGGGCGGCAGGGCTGGCACCAGCGCTGGCGGCAGCCCGTTCCGGAAAAAAGGTGATGCTGGCAAACAAGGAGGCACTGGTGATGTCCGGCCAGTTGTTTATTGATGCCGTCATGGAAAACCATGCGACGCTGCTTCCGATTGACAGTGAGCACAATGCCATCTTTCAGTGCCTTCCTGCCACGTATCAGCGATCACCCGGCCAGCATGGGGTGGATAAAGTTGTGCTGACCGCATCCGGCGGTCCTTTTCTGACGCGTTCCCTGGATTCACTTGACAAGGTAACGCCGGAACAGGCCGTGGCCCACCCCAAATGGGTGATGGGACGAAAAATTTCCGTTGATTCTGCCACCATGATGAATAAAGGGCTGGAAGTGATCGAAGCCCACTGGCTTTTTGGCATACCGGCTCATCAGATCGAGGTGGTGATTCATCCGCAAAGCATTATTCATTCCATGGTTTCCTATGTGGATGGTTCCATGATTGCCCAGATGGGCAATCCCGATATGCGGGTACCCATTGCCTATGCGCTGGCCTACCCTGACAGGATTGTGTCAGGGGTCAGTCCACTGGATCTCACGCAAATGGGGCAGCTTCAGTTTGAAAAACCGGATTATCATCGCTTCCCCTGCCTGAAACTGGCATATGAAGCACTTCATGCCGGTGGCGCAACGCCAGCCATACTGAATGCGGCAAATGAAGTTGCGGTTCAGGCTTTTCTTGACCAGCGTATCGGATTCAGGAAAATTGATGATGTCGTTGCCCGTGTTCTTGACAGGGTGACGACAGAAAAATCCCTGTCAGGCCTTG
The DNA here is from genome assembly GCA_012512465.1 of Oxalobacter sp. GTDB lineage: Bacteria > Pseudomonadota > Gammaproteobacteria > Burkholderiales > Burkholderiaceae_D > Oxalobacter > Oxalobacter vibrioformis. The sequence continues at coordinate 815 of JAAZED010000277.1, forward strand.
ATAGTGTCCTGATGCATGACCATGCTGCCAGAAAAATGGCAAACAGCCTGATATTTTCATGATTATCCTGCAGACAGTATCCGCTTTTATTATCGCGCTTTCCCTGCTGATCATGGTTCATGAGCTAGGGCACTACTGGGTGGCAAGGCTTTGCAATGTCAAGGTGCTGCGCTTTTCCCTGGGGATGGGAAAAATTGTCTTCAGCCGCAGATTCGGGCGTGATCAGACAGAATGGGCGTTATCCATCCTGCCAATGGGGGGCTATGTCAAGCTCCTGGATGCGCGTACAGAAGACTTGAGTACACTGACTCCGGAGGAGCGGAAACGGGAATTTACCGGCAAAAATGTCTGGTGCCGTATTGCCATCGTGGCCGCAGGGCCGCTTGCCAATTTCCTGCTTGCCATTATCCTGCTTGCCGGGTTGTATATGTACGGTGTTCCTGAACCATTGGCAAAGCTTCGGGCGGTGCCTGAAAATACTGTTGCCTGGGAGGCCGGCTTACGGGGAGGAGAGCGGGTTGTCGGCATAAACGGGGTGCCGGCTGCCAGTTGGCTGGATGTTCGCTGGCGGCTGCTTGAAGCCATGATGGGAGACCATCCGGTTGTGCTTGAGGTTCAGTCGGCGGATATCCTTTCTGATGATAAAAACAGCTCAAGGACAGTGGCTCTGCCAATGACACCCCATCGTGTGGGTGAGTTGAATGCCGATTTTCTGGACAGGTTCGGGCTGTCACTGGCAAGGCCGCCTGCTGTTGTTGGAAAAGTGTCGCCAGGCGGGGCGGCTGAAAAAGCAGGGCTCAGAGCGTCTGATCATATTGTGCGCATCAATGGTGAATTGCTGGTTGATGGTCTGGATTTTATTCACAGGGTGCGTGAAGCACCAGGTAATCCGCTGGTGCTGAGTGTGATTCGCGACAACAGGAAGATAGAATTGACAGTCGTGCCGGAAGGCCATGAGGAAAAGGGTGCGGTAATTGGCAGGGTACAGGCTGAAATACCGATTGTGCCGGAAATGGTTATTGTTCAGCATGGCTTTTTTTCTTCTTTTGGCAAGGGGGCTGTCAAGGCATGGGAAACGACATCGCTAACACTGAAAATGG
>JAAZED010000278.1 GCA_012512465.1 Oxalobacter sp.
CGCGTAGCCTCTGCTGCAGAAACATCCTGCCCCTTCATCTGGTCCAGCTCTTCTTCGCTGATATGTTCAAAAACCTTGATCACACGCTGCACACCGGGAACACCTCTTGCCACCTCGGCAGCCAGATTTCCCTCGCGCTCTGTCACACGCCCCATCAGATAGACATTGCCACGCTCTGTTACTGTTTTCAGCGAATTGGAATACAGCCCATCAGCATTGAGAAAACTGGCGGCAACTTTTGCCGTAATCAGGGAATCACTGGAACGGGAACTCAAACTGGATGGGGCGGCAATCTCCAGCTCATTGATAATATTCCTGACATTGGGAATCTGTTTCACCTCGCTGGCTACCCGGGTTTTCATTCCCTCATTGGGCACTTCACCGGTGATCAACACCATCCGGTTAAAGCTGGTGACACTAACATGCCCCTGGCTACCGACAATCGAATCGGCCACTGACTCACCCTTGAAACCAATCGTGCGGTCTTCGGTTTGCGTCCCGAACGTCCGCCTGTCCGATGCTGCCATCGTGCCGGCCACTCCGCCACCAACAATAACCGTCGGCACACAGGCCTGAAGTACCAGCGCTGCTGTCGAACACAGGAGACAAATGCCCAACAAACGTTTCCACCGGGTTACTGCTGTGCTTTCCTTACTCATCAATATCTCCTCCAAATAATGCGGCATCAATGCCATCGCAGATGCAATGAATCACTAAAAGGTGCACTTCCTGAATACGGGCTGTCCGGGCATGCGGCACACAGATATGCACATCAACTTCCGAGAGCAGCTCTCCGATCCTGCCGCCGCCATTACCAGTCATGGCAATGACGCCCATATCACGATCCTTGGCGGCCTCGATAGCGGCAATGACATTGGTGGAATTACCGGAAGTGGAAATCGCCAGCAGGATGTCTCCAGGTTGCCCGAATGCCTGTACCTGCTTGGTAAAAACATCCTGAAATCCGTAATCATTGCCAACCGCCGTAAGAATGGAGGTATCGGTTGTCAGTGCAATAGCCGGCAAGGGCAGGCGGTCACGCTCAAAACGGCCAACAAGCTCTGCCGCAAAATGCTGGCAATCTGCGGCAGAGCCTCCATTGCCGCAGGCTAAAATCTTGTTTCCCTGGGACAGGGCGGCAACCATCATGTCAACCGCATCTGAAATGGGAGGTGCCAAAACGGCTGCGGCCTGCATCTTCAGGTCGACGCTTTCATTAAAGTGTCCGAGTATGCGCTGATTTCTCATCGTTTTCGTATCTTTTCCCTGTCTGTCGAAAGGGATTACATTTCATCAATCACATTTTTCAGCCAGGTAATGTCGTCGCCATCCAATGCAACCACATCAAACCGGCTGGGGGGTGTCTTTACCGTTTTCTGCAAAAAAAGCTGCGCCGTTTTTACCAGGCGCTGCTGTTTTGCACGGGTGATACTTGCTACCGCACCACCAAAATTTCCTTTACTGCGTTTTCTGACTTCGATAAAAACCAGGGTGTCACGGTCCTTCATTATCAAGTCGATTTCGCCCATCCGGCTGCTGAAATTACGCGCCACCAGAACCAGGCCCTGTTTGATCAGATAATCCAGCGCCTTGTTTTCTCCGGCCTGACCGGATGGCAACCGGGTCTTTGGCGCCGTTGTATTCTGCATGCTTCCTGTTTCTCCCTGAAAAGGATTTATCCAGTCAAACACAGACAGCGCGGCTTGTTTTTAACCCCGCACTCGCGCACAATCATAGCAGACTTATGGATGGACAACTGATGAATGATGAAAATGACAAGTTAAAAAATCTGGCCCGACTCATGCAAGGGGTCATCCGGCAGGATTACCCTGCATCCACATTATATGTGATGGCAACACCGATCGGAAATGCCGCGGACATCAGTCTTCGGGCACTCCATATCCTCTCACTGGTCGATGCCGTTGCCTGTGAGGATACCCGCATAACCGGAACCCTTCTTGCCCAATACGGCCTTTCAAAAGAACTGATTGCAACGCACCAGCACAATGAACGCCGGATGACGGATCAACTGATCCAAAGACTCGCCAGAGGGGAAAAGATTGCGCTGGTCTCTGATGCCGGAACCCCTGCAATCTCCGATCCCGGATACCTGCTTGTTGATGCCGTGCGTTCTGCGGGATTTCGCGTCATACCTGTTCCGGGCACTTCTGCTGCCATTGCCGCGCTTTCTGCCGGCGGTCTTCCCGCCGATCATTTTTATTTTGCCGGATTTTTGTCGGCAAAAACGGCTGCCAGAGAAACCGCCCTCAAATTACTGGAAAACATGCCGGCAACACTGGTGATATATGAAGCGCCACACCGGATAAAAGAAACACTGGCATCGCTTTACACCGTCTTCGGTCCGGAGCGCCGGATTGTCATTGCCCGTGAAATCACAAAGCTTTTTGAAGAAATACACGGCTGCCGGTTATCAGAAGCGCAAAGCTGGCTTGATGCTGATCCCAACCATGCCCGAGGAGAATTTGTCCTGCTGGTGGAGGGACAACCATCCGGCATGGACAAGGATGAAATAGAAGCCGCGCGCATTTTATCCATCCTCCTGGCTGAATGCCCTGTCAGCCAGGCGGCATCCCTTGCAGCCAAAATCACCGGTATCAAGAAAAACCGGCTGTATGATCAGGCACTGCGGATGAAAGATGAAATATAGGCATCACTCCGGCACAGTAGGCTGGGCCTCCTGCTGCGTCATATCCTGAATATCCGTTTCTTCCGGTTTTTCTTTTGTTGCCTCGGGGTCCCATCCGCCGCCAAGCGCAAGAAAAAGCGTCACCTGGTCTCTGGCGAGTTGGGCGTCTGACTCGGCCAGCCTGCTTTCATATTCGGCCAGTGTCCGGTCTGCATCGAGCGTGGTCAGAAAGTCTGACCGCCCATAATTGTAGAGCCGATGCGCCTGTCTTGACGTCAGCGCACTCTGGTCACGTGCCTCTCTTAAGGCGGCATTTCTGTCCAGTTCCCTGGCATAAACGGTTAACGCGCTTTCCACTTCCTTTAACGCCCGCAAAACGGTACCGTCAAAGTCTGCCAGCGCAGCAGCGGTAACGGCTTCTGCCTGCGCAATACGCGCACGGGCCGGTCCTGTAGCAGGCAATGTCCATGAAATCAGCGGACCGATACCCCACCGGAAAAAGTTGCCCGATCCCCAGTCAGAAAAAGTGCCGGTGCTGCCAATATTCAATCCCAGGCTGATACTGGGATAGAGGTCTGCTGTCGCAACCCCGATTCTGGCCGTTGAACCGGCCAGCGCTCTTTCTGCTTCCCGGATATCCGGGCGACGGCTTAATAATGCAGCGCCATCCCCTACAGGGATCGCCTGTTTCAGTTGGGGAATCGCCCGGCACTGTCCCACTTTTTCCGTCAGCGCATCCGGCAGCTCCCCTGTCAGAACTGCCAGTTGGTATACCGCTGTCCGCTGCTGGGCAACAAGCGGTGGCACCGCGGCACGAAGCTGTTCCAGTTGGGCACGAGAACGGCTCACATCCAGTGGTGTCCCCCTCCCCCCATCAGACAGACGTTGCGTTGTGCGGACAAATTTGTCCTGAAGATTGACAGACTCTACCGCCACATCAATGCGATGCCCGGATGAACACACATCCAGATAAGCGCGTGTCGTATCGGCAATGACGGTAATGCGCATCAGGTCATAGGCTGCACGGGTGGCTTCCATATCCGCTTCCGCCGCTTCCACCGCACGCGCGATTTTGCCAAACAGATCGAGCTGGTAGGACATGCCCGCTCCCATGTCGTAAAACCAGTGATTACCCTCTCTCTGTGCACCATGTTTGGTCGCATTTTTACCATAGGTCGGTGATGCACCGACATCAAAAATCGGATCCGTCATCGTCCTGGCTTCCTCCAGAATGGCGCGTGACCGGGCAAGGTTTGCCGATGCGATTCTGAGGTCAGTATTGGCTGCCAATGCCTTGTTTACCAGTTCATTCAGCGTTTCCTGCTCATACATCTGCCACCAGTTCCGGGGCAGATCATCCTGAACATAAACCGGCTCTTTGGCAGAAACAAATTCTGCGCCGGCTTTTTCCTGGCGGATAACCGCCTCATCAGGCACATGATAATCCGGGCCAACCACCGTACAGGCTGACAACAGGGCCAACAGCAGCAAACTGATTGTTGACAGGGATAATCGACTAAAAAACATGGTGCATTCCTACTTTGTATTTCGGGCCTCAGCCTGCTCGCGGCGATCTCGGTTATAGATATTGATCGTCGCCGTCTGTCCTACGACCAGGCGCACATGCTCAGGCTTGGATTCGATGCCAACCCTGACGGGGATACGTTGCACAAGCCTGACCCAGTTCAGCGTGGGATTGATGTTTTGCAACAGGTTATCTCCCGTACTGCGCTCCCGGTCAAAAATACCGCTTGCCACACTTTGCACCCGGCCCTTGAGTTTTTCCTCTTCACCCATCAGTGAAATCGTGGCCGCATCTCCCGGATGGATACCGGCCAGCTTGGTTTCTTCAAAATACCCTTCGACATAAATGGAATCTGAATCAATCAGCGCGATAACCGGATGACTCGCCGTCACATAGGTACCCACCTGCACATTAAGATTTGTCACATAGCCATTGACCGTAGCAAGTACCCGGCTGCGCTGGAGATCCAGCCTGGCCGTATCCCGCTGAACGATCGCCATGGCCAGATCCGCTTCATACTGCTCAACCTTGGCGCGCCCCTGCTCCCGTTCTTCATGGGAGACCAGTTCCTTCAGATTGCGATTACGCGCATCTTCCCGCTTGGCCTGCGCCAGATTGACGCGGGCCGCGTTCACGGTTGCTTCCGCCTGCCGGAACGCCAACTCAAAACGGTCACGATCTATTTCAAAAAGCACATCACCTTTTTTGATGACCTGATTGTCCCTGACATTGACCTTGATCACCTGACCGGTCACATCCGGGGCAATCTGAACCACATCCGCTTTCACACGTCCGTCACGCGTCCAGGGATCGTACTCATAGTGAACAAACAAACGCCATCCCAAAAGAACAGCAAGCAGGGCAACACCGACCGTCACAAAGAAACGGATTGCCAGGGGTTTGGAAAACTCAAAACGCAAAAAACGCATACTAGAACCCACGTGCAGAGAACAGGAGAAAGAAAATACCCATCACAATGACAACAAGCGTAAAATCAAACAAGGCCGGATGCCAGATGTAGCGGTACAGACCGAACTTTGCCAGTCCCCGGCTGATCAGCCTGGCAACCAGCATGGAAGCAAAAAACATCACAATACCCCAGGGGATATAAAAGCCATAGACATTGAGTTCGCCGATCATTCGTACCCCCTTCTGGATATGGCTGCCCGGTGAAAAAGGGCATTCGGGAACAGATCACGGCGAATGCCTGCCAGGGCTGAAATCGTCTCGTTTTTTCTGTCCGATGAAGGCATACTGCATGCCTGGTACAGCAGCCGGTCCAGTTGTACCAGCAATTCCCTGCCGTCACCCTCCGCCTGCTTGAGCTTGGCAGTGAAATAGGCTGACAGGTCCTTCATGAAGGCATCTAAAGAGATATTGTTTTCCCTGAGAAAATCCTGGATATCCAGCAAATGGGCCATGTTGATGCTGACCCTGACATCTTCCATCAGATCAAGGGACGGCCCTTCTGCCTTGCTTTCAACCATGGCCAGGCGAGGCCCAAGCAGATTCACCCTGTCTGTCATCCGTACGGCAATTGCCGCGATGGATACCGGGCGTCTTGCCGCTGCAACCCGGGCAATTTCCTGCCATCCGGCACACATGATGCGGCGCACCATCCTTTCCACGCTGGCATTTCTCAGCACGCGATTAACGCCAATGGCAATGGCAATACCAACCAACTGGGCGGACTGCCCGTTAATATAGGTCTCCAGATCCTGCTGGCCGAAATCATAAAGCATCAGCATACCGACCACCGACATGATCATCATCAGGAAACGGCCTGCTGTTGCCGGGCGGCCCACGAAAATGCCGGACACAAGAAAAAACGGTGCCAGTACGAGAATCAGCATCTCAATTGTATGGGCACTGGGTACGCCGACAAGCAGGTAAAACGCTGAAAACGGCACGGAATAAGCCGTATACCAGAATGCAGCTTTCAGACCCGGGGTAGGATCATCATGGGCAGCAAAAATCGAGCTCATAATGCAGGCAAATGTCGGCGCCTGAAAACCGGTTGGCCAATCAGTCACAATCCAGAAAACGGAAGATATCGCCGTGGACAGGAAAACACCTGTTGCGGCGATGAATGCCTGTCCTTTATCGGTATGAAGCGCCCGATTTGAGACGGCCTTCAAATCCGGCACCTCCTGCAGTGTGCCTTTTTTCACACCGATTTCGATCTGGTAACGATAACGGAAACAATCTTCAAACGCATCAATCAGCATATTCAGCTCGGAAGCAAAATTGATCTGCAGCATGTCGTTCCAGCCGGCATTGATATCGGTTTCAGGTGCCAGTTCCCTGATACGGCTTCTGAGCTGGCGCGCTCTTCCGGGAGTCGGTATGCCGCGCTGGCACCAGGCAGCAATATCGCCCAACAACTCCCGCCAGGCTGTAGACCTGACTTCGGAACGTCCCTCTTTTAACGTGGTCATCCGGTCTTCCATACCCGAGATAATGGGCACCAGGGAAGCCAGCCGGTCATGAAGCACGCTGACAACATCCGCTGTCCAGCGGATGTTGTGGGTGTCAAAGGGCAGGTGCGTGGCCATCAGACGCAGCTCGGTAATATCCTGCGCCAATTTTCTGTGTAATGGCGCACTCTTGCTTTCCTTTATACCGGCAAGTACATCTGCTGCCCACTGCTTCGCATCATTAATCGACTGGTCAAGCCGGGCTAAAAGTACATTACCGATACTCTGCGGAAAAACGAGGCCATGGATCACCGATGAACACCACAAGGCGATGATGATTTCCTGGGCACGGTCAACGGCCGTCTGAAAAGGCGTCGCCTCCATCATGTGATGCGTTTCAGCCAGAAGCGGGGTGCCAATAATGGCCGCCGTATAACCCGCCAGCATGAAAATATAGGCGCGCGGCGTCCTGTCAAGCAGCGAGATATACATGCAGACGGCGGCAAATCCCCCAAGCACGCAGACATAAATGGAACGGTAATTGGCGAAAAGAGGAATCGTGATAATCACGACAAAGCCGGCCAAAATGGTACCCAGTGAACGGTACATCCCCTTGGAGCGTACCGAACCGGCCAGCGGAGCCGCAATCACATAGCAGGTACCCACCGCCCAGAAGGGATGCGTCAGCCCGATTTTGAGGGAAATATAAATCGCCAGCATGGCCGAGGCGAAACATTTGGCCGTAAACAGCCATTCCTGCGGTGCGGGCAGCACAGGAAAATTCAGTCGAATCACCTTGGTTGTCGGGGCTTCCATGGACGTGTCCGGCAGATGCCTCAAACGAGCTCGTGACTTTTGACGGATGATCGCAATGCGCCTAAAACACGCACACAGACCTGAATATCGGAAATCGGCACATCCTTGAGCAACTCCCCCCGAAAGGAGATAAGCGCCATTTCTACCTGGGCGATGACTTTTTCACCCTCTTGTGTCAGGTTCAGTATTTTTGCGCGCCGATCCTGCGGATCTTCAAGCCGTTCAACAATCCCGGCATTAACCAGCTGGTCAACAATCCGTACAAGCGAAGACGGGTCAAGACCCAGTGTTTCAGCCAGTTCACCCGGACGCACATGATTGCCCATCCTGCCAATCATCACGGCAGGCCAGGCCGTCGCCTGTGACAGTCCATAGGCTGCGGCAATTTTGTTGGCAACAGAAGTATAGGCACGCGACGTCTGTGATAAAGACGTGGTAAACAGCATACGGATTCGATCATTGTCTTTCATGGCAACCTTATTTTTATGCAAATATTTTGCATACAAAATATTATCGTGCCAAATAGTAGAATGCAATAGGGCAATGAAAAAATTCTGTAACCAGCCGCGTTGCCTTCCCTTGTTCAGCCTTGCCGGCTCACGTTTTCCGCACTTTCAAAACGAAGCAGACGCGGCGGGAAAATAACGCATTATCAGGCAGGCTCTACCTGAACAAGCTGCTCTATGATGCGATCAACATGCACATGCCAATCAGGCAATTGAAATCCCAGACTCCGGGAAAGTGCCGAATTATCCAGACGGGAATTGTGAGGACGGCGCGCCGGAAGGGGATATTCTTCAGATGTAATGGGAGTAATTCCTGCTGAAGTCAATTTCATCGGGCGATTTTTTCGGGAGGCCTGATCCATCAAATAACAGGCAAGACCATACCAGCTTGTTTCTCCAGACGCGACAAGATGATGAATGCCTTCCGGCAAAATATCCCGGTAAAAAGCGGCAATGGAAAGTGCTGTCACATCGGCAATCAATTCGGCAGAAGTCGGTGCACCAGTCTGATCTGCCACCACATTCAGGGTTTCACGCTCCTTTCCCAGACGCCAGATCGTTTTAATAAAATTCTGTCCATGAAAGGCATACACCCAACTGGTGCGGAAAATGAAATGATGGCAGCCCGCCTGTTGTACAGCAAGCTCACCGGCCAGCTTGCTTTTTCCATACGCATTCGGCGGATTGGTGATATCTGTTTCAATATAAGGCGTATCTTTTTTTCCATCAAAAACATAGTCTGTTGAATAATGCACTAGCAGCGTACCATTATGGCGGGCATGATCCGCAAGCAATTCGACCGCATCAGCATTGATCTGAAA
>JAAZED010000279.1 GCA_012512465.1 Oxalobacter sp.
CCAGTACGCTGGTCCCATTCAGAAAAGCATCCCGTTCACTATTACCGGCAAAACAGGTGACGCCATCAATCTGCCTGGGGGTTCTGCTCCAGCCCCTGACCGGGAAGTCGAAGTGCAAAAGCGCTTTGGCAACCCGTTTGCCCATCACCCCAAGTCCCAGGATACCGATGGTAAAGCCAGCCTTGTCAGCCGATTCAAGCGGATGCCATTCGTGCCTGCTGGCGAAAGTGTCATATTCGTCAAAATGGCGGAAGTAGCGCAAAACAGCATGAGTGACATATTCGGCCATCTGGACAGCCATGCCGGCATCTTCCAGCCGTATGATCGGCACGTTTTCAGGCAGAACATGTTGCCTGTCCAAAATCGCATCCACGCCTGCGGCAAGATTAAAAACGGCCTTGAGCCCGGTACGGCCTGATAGCATGTCCCGGGGCGGCTTCCAGACCAGTGCATAATCTGCCGGTGCGTTGTCACCAGCTTTCCATTCGCGGATGTCTGCTTCAGGCAAAGCTGCTTCCAGACGAGGCAGCCAGAGATCAGGATTTTCTCCCGCGTTATAGTACAGAATGCGCATGATGGTGGTCATGCTCGTGGTCATGGTCCTGAAGACCCGGCATGCGTGCCTTGACCTCGGTAACCTGCTTGGTTTTCAGACCCAGCTTGTCAAGGAGCACCCGGTCATCTTCTGCCTCGGAGTTTTCCGTTGTCAGCAGTTTATCGCCATAAAAGATCGAATTGGCCCCCGCTAAAAAGCACAGCGCCTGGACCGTATCCCCCAGTTCGCGCCTGCCGGCCGACATGCGCACACGCGCCTGCGGCATGACGATGCGTGCAACGGCAATGGTGCGGACAAATTCGAGGGGATCCAGTGCTTCCACGCCATAAAGGGGTGTGCCTTCAATCGCAACCAGATGATTGATGGGAACCGATTCAGGATAAGGGTTCAGATTGGCGAGCTGGGAAATCAGCTCTGCCCGCTGACGGCGCGATTCTCCCATGCCGATGATGCCGCCGCAGCAGACTTTCAGGCCGGCTTTTCTCACTCGTCCGAGCGTGTCGAGGCGGTCCTGGTAGTTATGCGTGGAAATGATAGTGCCGTAATGAGTTGGCGAAGTGTCCAGATTATGGTTGTAATAGTCCAGCCCGGCTTCTTTCAGACGTTTTGCCTGGTCATCCTGGAGCATACCCAGGGTGGCGCAGGTCTCCAGACCGAGTCCCTTGACTGCGCGCACCATTTCTTCATATTTTTCCATGTCACGGTCGTTCGGCGAACGGCCCGAAGCCCCCATGCAGAAACGGGTGGCGCCATTGGCCCTGGCTTCTCTTGCGGCATCAAGAACCGTATCCAAAGACAGCATTTTGCTCGCTTTGACATCGGTGTCGTGGTGGGATGACTGTGAGCAGTATCCGCAATCTTCCGTGCATCCCCCGGTTTTCAGCGAGATCAGTGTTGCCAGTTCAATGTCTTTTTCCGGAAAGCTGGTCCGGTGGATTTCCTGTGCGCGAAAGAGCAATTCATTGAACGGCAGTTCAAAAAGGGCAAGCACTTCTTCTGTCGGCCAGGTTGCGGTTGCGGCAAGCGTGGCCGGTGCCGGTTTCTTGTGAAAAATAACAGGTTGTGACATGTGTTGATGTCCTTAAATGTCAGATAATGATTGTGTGGTTACTGACTTTTCAGCGTTGAAAAGTCAAAATACTTCGCTGCTTCAACAATGGAAGCACTTTTGATATAGGGAATCGCAGCCAGCCGCGGTGCCGGAATATGCTGTTCCAGTGATGCGATGTTTTCCGCATCATAGAGCATCATCGGGTCAATGTGGTTGGCAACCCAGCCTGTCAGGGGAAGTCCCCGTGACAGAATGGCTTCTGCCGACAGGAGTGCGTGGTTCAGGCACCCCAGCCGCAGCCCGACAACCAGTATCACGGGCAGCCCGAATTGTACCGCAAGATCGGCCGCTGTGTAGCTTTCCGAAAGCGGGACCTTGAATCCGCCAATACCTTCGATAATGACGGAAGGGGCCATTTCCCGGATCTGGTCGTAACTGTCACTGATTCGCGACCATTGAATAACCGTATTTTCCAGGGAGGCCGCAATGTTCGGTGATATGGCGGTTTTCAGCAGGTAAGGGGTCACAAGCGCGGGAGGCAGCATGATGCTGGATGCACTGATGATGGCATCGGTATCCTCGTTATGCCACTGGCGGTTTTGCAGGGTGACGCCGGCGGCCACCGGTTTCATGCCGGCAACCGTCATTCCCTGCTGAGAGAGGCCATGAATGATGGCACAGGTCACCAGTGTTTTGCCGACACCGGTATCTGTCCCGGTAACAAAGCAGGAAAATTGTTTCATGGGGGTAAAACCTTTTCAAGCGTGGCCAGCGTTCCTGCTGACAGGTATGCCATTTCTTCTTCATCCAGAATGTAAGGTGGCATCAGGTAAATAGTATTGCCGATCGGGCGCAGCAGTATTTCATGGTCAAGCGCTGCCGTGAAAATTTCTCCGGGGAACGCCATGAGTTGTTCCGGTTGGGGCAGGGTGACATCAAATGCCCATATCATGCCGCAGTGCCGGAAATGACGGATTCGCTCATGATTGGCCAAGGGGGCGAGTTTTTCCGTCAGTGTTTGCGCGCGTGCCTGATTTTTTTCCAACACCGCATCATCCCTGAAAATATCCAGCGTGGCAAGTGCAGCGCGGCAGGCCAGCGGGTTGCCGGTGTAGGAGTGGGAGTGCAGAAATCCCCTGGCAAATTCCTCGCTGTAAAAAAGCCGGTAAATGGCATTCGTTGTCATCACAAGGGACAGCGGCAGGTATCCGCCGCTGATGCCTTTTGACAGGGTAAGAAAATCCGGCCATATGCCGGCCTGTTCACAGGCAAAGAAGGTCCCGGTACGCCCGCAGCCCACCGCTATTTCATCGGCGATCAGGTGAACCTGGTAGCGGTCGCACAATTCCCGTGCCTTTTTGAGGTAAAGCGGGTCATACATGGCAAATCCCGCGGCACACTGAATCAGTGGTTCGACAATCAGCGCGGCAATTTTTCCTGCTCTTTCTTCAAATAGTTTTTCCAGTGCACTGGCTGCTGAAACAGCC
>JAAZED010000280.1 GCA_012512465.1 Oxalobacter sp.
CAGACAAAAGGCCTGGCCGCCCATTGCGCCCGCAAAAAAGAGTCTTCTCCCCGGACAAAATTCAGGTCACACGACCAGAGAAGCCGATCATATGCATCCTGACTCACAATCGGAATGACCTGCACGGTTAATGCACCCTCTGACTGTTTCTCCCCTGCTTTGGCCGGACAGCCCAAAAACCGGCTGACAGATGCGCTGGCAACCCCTTCCGGAACCAGGCACAGCACGCTTTTTTCCTTTTGTTCTGCCAGCATCCGGAATAAATCCATGACCGGCGCATCCTCATAGCAGAAAAGTGACAGGACATCATCCGCCGCGTTGTCAACACCCAACTGCTGTAAAAACGCCTGTTTACCTGCGTCATCCGCCTGAAAGCAGGTGCGCTTTTCAATCAGGCCGGCCTCCCGGAACAACCCGCCTGTCGCTCCGGTAAAGCCCGGAAAGAAAAAATGTCTGGTTAACGGCAGTGATGATTGTGGTGACGCCATCCTGTGGCAATTATCCACCCAGGATTCCGCACTCAGGTATTCCATATTGATCCAGACAGGCTGCCTGTGGCAATGCGCCATAGACAAAAGGTAATTGTCCGGCAAATGGCAGCCAAACCCTTCAATAACAACGTCCGGAATCGATGCGGTATCCGTATCGGGAAAGACTTCCGGCCAGTGCCGAACCGTTACTCCCGATACGAGCTGTTCCGCTTTCCCGGCATTCAGTGCCGGGCTGATTTTCTGCAGTGTCTCAAGCCGGTCTATCCACAGCCTGACCTGTATCGGATACTCTGCAGCCAGTTGTCTCGCCAGCCGCCAGCAGACGCCTGCATCGCCAAAATTATCGACAACGCGACAGAAAAGATCGAACCGAAAGCCGGACGTCATACCTCACCGGACGGTTCAGCAGCTTACGCGAAGGGCTGCAAAAGATGCAGCATCTGTGCAAAAACGCGCGGATTGCCGGCAATAATATCGCCACTGTCCAGATAGCCCGTCTCGCCTGAAAAATCGCTGACAAGACCGCCAGCTTCTGTCACCAGCAAGGCACCCGCGGCAATATCCCAGGCATTCAGGTTTTTCTCGAAAAAACCATCATACCGGCCGGCTGCCACATAGGCCAGGTCCAGCGTTGCCGCACCGGGGCGGCGCAGGCCGTGGCAATTCATGGCCATCACCTCAAACATCTTCAGGAAATTCTGCAGCAGTACCGGGTCCCTGTCCCCGCCGACAAAGCCGGTACCGATCAGCGCCTTTGCCAGGCGGTCCGTTTTTGAGACACGCAGCCGTTTATTATTCAGGAAAGCGCCGCCGCCCTTGCTGGCAGTAAAAAGATCATTATGAACCGGATCATAAACCACCGCCTGGGTAACAAAACCTTTATGCTGCAGCGCAATGGATACCGCGTACTGGGGAAAACCGTGGATAAAATTGGTAGTGCCATCCAGCGGATCAATAATCCAGACAAACTCACTTTCATCGTTCAGGTTGGATGACGGGCCGGACTCTTCGGCCAGGATGGCGTGGGTTGGATAGGCTGTCAGCAGGACTTCAATAATCGCCTGCTCGGCGGCTTTGTCGACTTCGGTCACAAAGTCGTTCTGTTGTTTGACCGTGACGGTTACCTTTTCCAGATCAAAAGTGGCACGATTGATGATCGAGGCGGCACGGCGTGCTGCCTTGACCGCCGTGTTAAGCATAGGGTGCATAGTGCTTCCGTTAAAATAATTATCCCGTGCATTCAAAAAACTGCACGGCACATGAACAAAAAAATTAAAGAGCGGACTGTCCGGCAAAACAGTAAACTGTCGGGGTTTAAAAAGAATTAACCCCGCTGGCCGGATTTTAACCAAACCATTATTGTAAATGAACGTATCGCAAAGGGATATATCCCTCTTTTCCAATCTTCGCTTTATCCTGGTTGAAACCAGCCATCCGGGCAATATCGGCATGGTCGCCCGCGCCATGAAAACCATGGGATTTTCCCGGCTGGTGCTTGTCCGCCCCCGTCTTCCCGGCGCACTGACTCACGAATCCGCCATCCAGCTTGCCAGCAATGCCGTGGATATCCTGGAAAACGCCGAAGTCGTGGATTCTGTTGAGGAAGCCTTGAAGGACTGCCGTTTTGCCTGTGCTGTCACCAGCCGCTTCCGTGAATTTTCTCCCCCCATCATTCGGGCCCGGGAAGCCGCTGTTCATATTGCCGCGCATCCTGACCTGAATCCGGCGCTGGTTTTCGGCAGTGAAAAATATGGGCTGCCCAATGAAACCGTCGAAAAATGCCATGCCATGATCAGCATTCCGGCCAACCCGGACTATGCCTCGCTCAATCTGGCGCAGGCGGTACAGATACTGGCTTATGAATGCCGCATGGCACTCCCACAGGACGTGCTACCTGACCAGAATGTGGAATCAGCCGGATTTGAAGATATACCGGCCAGTGTGTCCCAGATAGACGGCATGCTGAACCATCTTGAAGAGGCGCTGACAACCATTGGTTTTCTGAACGAGCACAGCCCCAAAAAACTCATGCCCCGCCTGCGGCGGCTTTTTGCCAGGAGCGCGCTGGAAGTGGATGAAATCAATATCCTGAGAGGCATTGCCAGCCAGATCATGAAAAAAAAACGCCCCGACAGTCACTAGGTGTTGAGTTCCAACACGCTATTGCACGGTGCGCACCAGGCCGACAACCAGTCCTTCCAACGAAAAATCCTCTGAATCACCTTTGACAATAATCGGCTCAAAATCCGGGTTTTCCGAATGAAGCTCAATGCTGCGCCCGGCTTTTTTGAAACGCTTTACCGTCACCTCGTCGCCAATACGGGCAACCACAATCTGCCCGTCCCTGACCCGTTCGGTTTTCTTTACCGCGATCAGATCGCCTTCCATGATGCCGATATCCCGCATGGAAAGCCCTCTTACTTTCAACAGAAAATCAGGCTTGTCGGAAAAAAGCGCAGGATCAAGACGGTACTCTGACTCCACATGTTCC
>JAAZED010000281.1 GCA_012512465.1 Oxalobacter sp.
TCGGACTCGGTCTTATCCTGGGCATTCTGATCGGTCAGATCAGTATTCCTTTCAAGGGCATTGATCTTTCTTTGGGAACAGGTGGTGGCGCATTGCTCACCGGCCTGGTATTCGGATGGTTCCAGACCCGGTCCCCCCGCATATCAGCGACACCACCCGCCTCGCTTGAGTTGATGAAAGATATCGGCCTTGCGGCTTTTGTCGCCTGCATCGGCCTGTCAGCCGGGAAACAGGCTTTTCTGCTCGTCAGGCAATACGGCCCTATTTTGCCGCTCGCCGGGGTTTCCATTGCGCTGACTCCCGCCATCATCTCTTTTCTGGTGGGGCACTTCCTGCTGAAACTGGAATTACCTGTTCTTCTGGGCGGAATAGCAGGCCAGCAATGCAGCACACCCGCATTAAGCGCTGTTCAGGCAGCAGCAGGCAATACAACCCCGCTGATGGGTTATACCATCACGTATGCCATATCCAATGTGCTATTGCCGCTACTGGGGCCAATCATTGTTGGAATCGCTTTTTCCTGATCGGCAACCGGCAGGAAAATCAGATGATCGTAATCGTGCCATCAATACCGTCAAGCACACCGGGAACCAGCGCTTTGGCCATGATGTACTGATCCGGTATCTCGCTGTTATGCCGGATGCCGTAGCTTGCAACCGGGTGAAATCCGAAACGGGAGTAATAATCCGGGTCGCCCACCAGAAAAATCGAGGTAAATCCCATCGCTTTTGCCCTGCGCATACCTTCTTCAATCAGGGCAGAGCCGTTTGCACAAAATCGTACAGATAAGGAAATTCTTCCGGTTTTTCCGGCCTGATGCGCATGATTTTTCTCTTTTTGTCCAAACACAATTGCTGTCTGACGGCATTCTATCAGAGGCCCGCCCTGCTGGATTATTTTACTTTCGGCAGGGAAAATCCGCATCATGTATGATCTTTATCGCATGGTCCTGTTTCGCCTGTGACTATCATAATCACACCCTTGAGTCAGGATACCAACCCGGATTACCTTCAGTTAAGGGAACTCATCATGAAAGTCGTGATAGACAAGGCTGACAGCCGTGGATATGCCAACCACGGATGGCTCAAAACTTTTCATACCTTCAGTTTTGCGAATTACTTCAATCCTGAGCGGATGCATTTCGGTATGCTCCGGGTGCTCAATGATGATACCGTTGCGCCAGGCGAAGGCTTTGGCATGCACCCGCACAAAAATATGGAAGTCATTTCCATTCCGTTAAAAGGCATACTCCGCCATGGCGACAGTATGGAAAACACCCGTGCCATTACACCCGGAGACATCCAGGTGATGAGCACCGGCACAGGAATATTTCACAGTGAGTTCAATGACAGCGACAGCCAGATGCTCGAATTCCTGCAGATATGGGTTTTTCCCAGGGAAAAAGACACCAAACCCCACTACGAAAACTATGATATTCGCCCGACACAGAAAAAAATGAGATATCCCTGATCATTTCGCCGGATGGCGATGCACCTGCATCCATCCTGTAAGACACCTGGTTTTCGATGGGAACGCTGGATGCGGAAGAAGAAGCCAGAATTTTATTGATGGAAATACCCATGCAATAAGCACGGACCTGCGCTTTTGCAATATGAGATCGACGAACCCCTGCATGGTCTCAAGCAGCTTCCGGGACCGCAGTGGATATTCGATCACAGCATGAAAACCGTGTTCTGACCGGCGACCGTGACAATGAATTTTCAAACCCGGCAAAAGAGAGCACGTCCTTCCTCATAAAATAAAACCGCTGCCTGCTGATGCCGGAAAATTGTTTTCGCATATTCCATTCACCGCTGACTTTGCCTGGGCGGGTGTATTCGGCAATACGAAAGACAGACTGGGCTATATAGGAAAAGTACCGGGAATGCGCAATTACCATGCGATTTTAGGGGGCGGTGAAAATAGCATTGTTTTCAAAATGATAGGGACCCGCATTATCCTGAACGAGTTAATGGGACAGAAAAACCCTGTTCATCCCCTTTTGTATTTGAACGGTAGGCAGCTTAAAAATACACGTAAAAGTGTTGACATTTAACTAACACTTTATTATCGTGACATGCAGCTTTTAAAATCAGCAGATCATAATGAAAAACCTGTTTTGTGCAAAACCCGGAAAACTCTGCGCAATTTGTATTAACCCTGATGCCCAATTGACCTGCACACTTTCCTGATCCAGTGTGCAAAAACCAAGGAGCAAAATATGCATAGGGCAATTAAAGCAAGAAATGCTTTCATGACCGCTTTGTTGGCCATTGCTGTTGTTTTCACTTTCTCGGGCAATGCTTTCGCACAGCAAAAGGACATCGGCCGTCTGACCCCGACTGAAGCGCTGGAATACATGAAAAAAACACCCAATGTGTTTATTGTGGATGTATCCACGCCGGAAAAATTTCAGGCCGAGCACTTCACCGGTTCCGTAAATATCCCAATGAACGAGCTGTTATCGCGCATGAATGAGATCCCCAAGGATCGCCCGGTGCTTATTCACTGCCGTCTTGGCAGAACCTGTTTGAAAGCCTATCCGCTGGTCAAGAAAATGCGCCCTGATATTCCGGAAGTCTCTTATATCGACGGAGTGCCTCTCTTTACCGAATACAACAACTGGGTAAAGACCCAAAAGTAATCCACGCCATACAGATCACTTTTTACACAAAGCAAAAAACCCTGCCTTGAACCGCACCCCAGAAGCTGGACATAGTCTGACGAAAAGGAGGTGCAGTTCAAGGCAGGTTTTTTTTATGGCTCTTGTCAGCACCACCGGACAGGGAGTGAATCACCACTGTGCAAACGCCGGCATGTCAGGCCATGCCGCACGCTTGCAGAGCAGCTTCGGAGAGTTCCTGTTTAAGCGCCGGTTTTCTTGTCAAACACCAGCTCCCCATTCTTTTCATCAATCACAATGGTATCTTTCGGCCCATATTTGCCTTCCAGGATCAGTTTGGAAACCGGGTTTTCAATCTGGTGCTGGATAGCCCGTTTGAGCGGACGCGCACCATAAAGCGGATCAAAACCGGCCTCTGCAATCTTCTGGAGGGCTTTTTCGGAAATTTCAAGTGACATTTCCATGCTTTCCAGACGTTTTTCGAGAATAGCCAACTGGATCTTCGCAATCGAGCCGATATTCTTTTCATCCAGGCCATGGAAAACGATCGTCTCATCAATACGGTTGATGAATTCCGGCCTGAAGTGGCGCCGTACCTCATCCATGACGGCCACCTTGACCAGGCCGGATTCCACACCTTCTGCTTCCATGTCCTGGATAAGGTGCGATCCCAGATTGGATGTCATGACAATCACGGTATTCTTGAAATCCACCGTCCTGCCCTGCCCGTCGGTCATCCGACCATCATCCAGCACCTGCAAAAGGACATTGAAAACATCCGGATGGGCTTTTTCAATCTCATCTAAGAGAATGACACTGTATGGCTTGCGGCGGACGGCCTCGGTCAGATAGCCGCCTTCTTCATAGCCCACGTATCCCGGCGGCGCACCAATCAGCCTTGCGACAGAATGCTTTTCCATGAATTCACTCATGTCGATACGAACCATGGATTCATCCGTGTCAAACAGGAAACTGGCCAGCGATTTGCACAGTTCGGTTTTACCCACGCCCGTTGGCCCCAGGAACATGAAAGAGCCATAGGGGCGATCCGGATCACCCAGGCCCGCGCGGGAACGGCGGATCGCATCAGAAACCGCGACAATCGCCTCGTCCTGGCCGACAACCCGCTTGTGCAGTTCATCTTCCATGTGCAGCAGCTTTTCACGCTCACCCTGCATCATCTTGGAGACAGGGATACCGGTAGCA
>JAAZED010000282.1 GCA_012512465.1 Oxalobacter sp.
GTGCGACAGGGATGAAAGATGGTGATTTCAACAAGCCGATTATTGCCGTCGTCAATTCATTTACCCAGTTTGTGCCGGGGCATGTCCATCTCAAGGATATGGGGCAGATGGTGGCGCGCGAGATTGAAGCGGCTGGCGGGGTTGCCAAGGAATTCAATACGATCGCTGTGGATGACGGTATTGCGATGGGGCATGGTGGGATGCTGTATTCCCTGCCGTCACGCGAACTGATCGCCGATTCGGTGGAATATATGGTGAATGCGCATTGTGCAGATGCGATGGTCTGTATTTCCAATTGCGACAAGATTACGCCGGGGATGCTGATGGCCGCGCTCAGGCTGAATATCCCCGCCATTTTTGTTTCCGGCGGCCCGATGGAGGCCGGCAAGCTGGTGGATGTGCTGCATGGCCAGAAAAATGCGGATGAAAAGGAGCAGCGTATCGTCAAGATTGACCTGATCGATGCCATGATCCAGGCAGGAAATCCGCAGATCAGTGATGAAGAAGTGATGAACTATGAGCGTTCGGCCTGCCCGACCTGCGGCTCGTGCTCGGGGATGTTTACGGCAAACTCCATGAATTGCCTGATGGAAGCGCTGGGGATGGCGCTGCCAGGCAACGGTACGCTGGTTGCCACGCATGCCGACAGAAAAGAACTCTTTTTGCGTGCAGGCCGGACGATTGTCGGGCTGGCCAAACAGTATTATGAAAAGGATGATGCCTCGGTGCTGCCACGCAGTATTGTGACCAAGACGGCACTGGAAAATGCGATGGCGCTGGATGTCGCCATGGGCGGCTCGACCAATACGGTTTTGCACTTGCTGGCGGCGGCAAATGAAGGGGAAGTGCCGTTTGTGATGGCTGATATTGATCGGGTTTCCCGCCACGTGCCTTGTCTGTGCAAGGTGTCACCGGCAACGCATGATTATTTCATTGAGGATGTACATCGTGCCGGCGGGATTTTCGGCATACTGGCAGAGCTGGCGCGTGCCGGCCTGATTGATACCAGTACGCCAACGGTTCACAGCCCGACGATGGCAGATGCAATTGCCCGTTATGACGTGATGACGACAAAAGATGAAGGGGTGCTGTCGCTGTACCGTGCAGCGCCAGGCGGCGTGCCGACACAGGTGGCATTTTCGCAGGATCGGCGGTATGAGGAGCTGGATACCAACCGGGTGTCCGGCTGTATCCGTAATCGTGAACATGCTTATACGGAAGATGGCGGCCTGGCTGTTCTGCATGGCAATATCGCGCTTGATGGCTGTATCGTGAAGACGGCCGGCGTGGATGAGCGTATCTGGAAATTTACCGGCAGAGCACGCATTTTTGAAAGCCAGGAGGATACGGTCGAGGCGATTTTGCAAGACAGGATTTTCCCGGGTGATGTCATTATCGTCCGCTATGAGGGCCCCAAGGGCGGTCCCGGCATGCAGGAAATGTTGTATCCGACGTCCTACATCAAATCAAAGGGTCTGGGTTCAGACTGTGCACTTTTCACCGATGGCCGTTTTTCCGGTGGTTCATCCGGGCTGGTGATCGGGCATGCTTCACCAGAGGCGGCATCCGGCGGTGCGGTTGGCCTCATTGAAGAAGGCGACATGATTGAAATTGATATTCCGGCGCGCACCATCAATCTCCAGATCAGCGATACCGATCTGGCCCAGCGGCGCCGGAAAATGGACGCCAAAGGTGACAAGGCATGGAAACCGGTCAATCGGGAGCGCGTGGTATCAAAATCCCTGCAGGCTTATGCCGCCATGGCAACGTCAGCTGATCGTGGTGCGGTCAGGGACATCAACCAGTTGAAAAAATAAGCTGTATGATGACTCAGGAAAAAAATCCCCGTGTGACGGGGATTTTTCTTTTGATGAACAGGGCGGGTTTTTAGGGCGAGGCTGTTTTATAATCCCTAAATTCATCAGGATTACATTATGA
>JAAZED010000283.1 GCA_012512465.1 Oxalobacter sp.
ACGCCGCGCCGTCAGCCGACATGCCAAGCTGCAAAGGTTCGTCCTCATCGCTGACAACCGTATAGTCCACATCATGGGGCGGATTATCTTCTGTCATGGTATCGGCAAGCGGTACCTCCGGTGCATTCATGGATTCGGGCTGATCCACCTTCTCTGCCGGCCCGTGTACCCTCACATGCTTTTCACGATAAACAGCCAGCGCACCATACGCGCTATCCTGTTTTGTCTCATCTTCGGATTGGCTACCGGGTTTCACGCCCATGGAACACGCCGCAGGGCGCGGAAACCAGACACGGGCTTTTTCCCGCTGGGTGACATCTTTCTTCTGTGGGGAAACCAGACTGCCGGAGTCAGGGGCAACATGAGTTACCGGCGCTCGCCGGTACCATTTCATCGCCTGTTTGAAATCTTTATCGTCCACCCGACGCCCTCATTGACTGGCATGGCGACGCATGCCTTTCCCCTGTATGCAGATTACATCATGCCATAAACTTTTGCCATGCGGAAAAAAAGCCGCCTCCTCCACCAAAAGGCATGGCATGACGATGTGATTTTACCAAAAGCGCTACGTTTTGCCTTGTTCCAAACAGCATACGGGACATTGCCGGGTGACGGCATCCCCTACTTACGGCCAAACGGCAAAGGGGAACCCTCCAGGTCAAAACGCTCACCATTTTTGTCACGCAACCTGTCAATCCGTGCAAATTCACTCGACAGGCAATCGTAAAACGAGGGCCATTCACCGATCGGTTCAGCCGAATCATAGGTACAGTAAAACACGCGGGAATCATTTTCTCGCATGTAGATGCGGGAAAGATCATAGTCATACGCCCCGAAAAACACCATATCCCCCTTGGCATCACGGGGTCGCTCCTGCTTGTCCAGCGTCTCGATATGGTAAGGCATGGGCGGGGCATTGGGTGCACGTACATTGCCTTCGGGCAGGCCGGTAACCACAAAGGTATCAAGCATGTAGTTAAAACCATTGGCATCAAGGTAAAACTCGCGAAGCTCCTGCGGCAGCCTGCGACGGATCAACTGTACCATCCGCCCGATTTTTTCCTCGTTTAGCGGCGGGAAAGTGGCATGCAGCCAGGCACCACCGGGAATATGCTTCACATACCCTGTGCGTACAGCACCATTGGATGCGGTCTCTGTGCCAAGATGGTCATAGCGGCTGACATGCTGCCTGATCAGATCTGCAAAACGTCCCATATTCCTCAGTCTGTATTCCTGTTGTATGACACTGCGTTACCTTACACAAGGCATAAGAATAACAGAAAAGCCCCCGCTCTCAGCCCCTTTTCACGCCCTCTCAACAGGTATTGGGCTTCCAGGAAAATTATGCAACAATCCCTTTTCATTTTTTCTCATAGACGCAGCTATGGCTCTTACCATCCTGATTGACGCCGATTCTTACGAAAAAGACGACATGCTCATCTTCGAGCACGAAGTCTATTACTGGGCCATGTACCCGGAAATCGAGGCCATGCTGAAAACCACCGGCCGCTATATTGACCTCTACGGCAGCATGCGCATGCAGGTACAGGAATTTGTCCATCTGAGAAAGCTGATTGCCGACGTACGCACACGCATCAGGTCCAACCCCGCCACCTGGGAACAATTCATTGGCCGCCAACTGAAACCTGTCGAAAAAGACCTCTACGAGCCTGTGAGCAAAAACGCCTTCTCCTCCTTCCTCGAGCGCTTTGATGCCCTCATCGACAAAGCCGAGTATCAGGGAAACGGCCTGCTTTTTGACGGCGATTAAAAACCGTAGCGCAACAGCAGGCGCGTTTGGCTTGTTACCCTTCGCGTGGGCTTGTTTCTACGCTCAGATTAGACCTCGATAGAACGTCATAAGGTGGCTGGTTGTGTGACCCACAGCAACGATCTTTTTATCCTCGCTTTGCTCGTTCTTACCCCACTGGCCCGGCAGCAAAAAGTAACACAAAAGTGCCGTGCGGACTTCTCATCCCCCACACAGCGGGGGATTCCCGATTCGGCGCTTCGCCTTAGTGCCGGGTTTTCCCCCGATTTAATGGACGGTTAGGTTAAGAGACGAGTTTATCTGGTTTCATTTTCAGTCGCTTCAGTGGATTATAAAAGCATTGGATGTAGTCGAAGATATCCGATCTGGCCTGCGCGCAAGATCTGTAAACACGCCTGTTAACCCGTTCCCGTTTCAGCAGGCCAAAGAAGCGCTCCGCTGCGGCATTGTCTGCCCAACTGCCAACGGCGCT
>JAAZED010000025.1 GCA_012512465.1 Oxalobacter sp.
AATTCGGCGCAATAATAATTTTTATTCCCGCAGCAGAAAATTCTGAGGCTTTTATTCAGCGGTTCCTTAACCCTTCCTTGTCGCTGCCGATGGTTGAGAGGTAGGTTTTCATGGCCAGGCTGGCAACGGTGCCGTAGTGATAGCCATAGTCCACGCGAATAAAACTCTGCGTTGTATTCAGCGGGATGGCTTCCATCGTGATGTTGTAATTTGACGTGCCGTATGGCCCTTCTGCTGCGGTCATGGCGATTTTCAGGTAATTGGAACGATCAGCGACCGGCTTGAACCGGTATTGCATTTTCGTTGCCTCATCAAGCGATTGCGGTTTTTTTGTTCCGGCATAGATTTCGATGGTGTTGTCGTTGATGGCTTTGCAGTATTTGATATTCAAATGCAGGAAAAGCACTTCACACCAGCCGACAGGGTCCTGGAGATTTTTTCTGATGGCAGAAAAGGGCTGCTTAAGTGTACCGTAGACTTCACCGTTTATTTTGCTATCACCCTGTGCGGAGTCCAGCCATATCGGGCTTTTGTAAGGGCTGTTTTCCAGTTGGGGTTTCAGGCGGGTGTATGCTGCCTGCATGGATGCTGCCGAGCCTGTATTCTGCGCGCGCGCGCCAAGTATTATCCCTGTGATGGTAAAGAGCAAAAAACCAAGCATCAGCCTGGTGAGGAAGTGGTTTTTCATAGCGTTTCCCCGGTTAGAGAGTAAAGGGTTTCAGAGGAAATCTTTATGGTATGCAGCGAAGATAAACGCCTGATGCGATAGCGCAAAAAAAACGGAAAACCAATAAGCGTATTATCATAAAACTGACAGTTTTTCGCAGGTTATAATGGTAAAACTTTCCGGGTTTGCCTCATCCCGACTCAGGGCTGAGGCATAAAAAATAGAACAGTATCCATGATTCTTGTTACAGGCGCCTGCGGCTATATCGGCTCACATACCTGCATTGAGTTGCTGGAAAGGGGCTATCCGGTTTTAGCCATCGATAATTACGCCAACAGTTCGCGTGAAGCGTTGTTTCGTGTCGAGGAAATCACTGACAAGGGGGTTGCCTTTCATCAATGCGACATACGCGACCGGATGCTGTTGAACCGGATATTTTCAGACTATTCCATTGATGGCGTTATTCATTTTGCCGGTATCAAGGCTTCCGGCGAATATCTTTCAGAGCCGCTTCGCTATTTCAGCGTGAATGTCGGCGGGACGGTGACCCTGATGCAGGCGCTTTCTGATGCAGGCGTCAAACATATGCTCTACAGCTCATCGGCCAATATGTACGGACAGGCGGAAAGTGCGCCGGTGTCAGAGTCCGCCCGGCTCTCAGCGGCCAATCCTTATGGCCGCTCCAAGCTGATGGCAGAGGTGATTCTCGCTGATCTGGTGCGTGCTGATCCCAACTGGTCCATTGGCGTTTTGCGTTATTTCAATCCGGCAGGCGCCCATCCAAGCGGCCGTATCGGGGAAGATCCCAAGGACATTCCGAACAACATCATGTTTTATGCGGCGCAGGTTGCCGCAGGCGAGCTGGACAAACTGACGATATTTGGCGATGACTATCCGACCGAAGACGGCACACAGGTCAGTGATTATCTGCATGTGATGGATCTGGCCAGAGGGCATGTGGATGCGCTGGCTTATCTTTTTACGCAGGGAAAAGGGTTTACCGTCAATCTGGGAAGTGGAAAAGGGTATAGCGTGCTGGAGATCATCCGTGCGTTTGAACGGGTAACGGGACTTCCGATTCCCTATGAGATAAAATCAAGAAAGGTGGCCGATACCCCGGTATGCATTGCCAATCCTTCTCTAGCCACGTCGCTTTTTGGCTGGAAGGCCGAACATACTTTGGATGAGATGTGTACCGATTACTGGCGGTGGGTTACCATGAACCCGAATGGCTATAAGGAATAAAATTTGCCCTGTCAGCTTTTGATGCGCTGTCCAGAGTGAATTAAGATG
>JAAZED010000284.1 GCA_012512465.1 Oxalobacter sp.
CGTTCCTTGAATTGCGTGATGCGGTGCGCAAGCAGGATGCGGCCAAGGTTGAGCGGCTTGCAGTCAGCCTTTCAGATTATCCCGTTTCATCCTATGTGGATTATTATCGCCTGAAATCGCGTATTGAAACGGCGGGCGAGTCAGAAATCCTGGGATTTATTTCAAAATATGAAAACAGCGCTATAGCCGACCGGCTGCGTAATGACTGGCTGTTGGTGCTTGGTAAAAGGGGGCAATGGGCCACTTTTGACCAGGAATACCCTCTTTTGCAACTCAAGGATGATTCGCAACTGAGGCGCTATGCACTCGTTTCAAGGGCTGCCAAGGGTGAGGATGTTGCCAGTGAGGCCAGGGTACTGCTTGATATACCACGTAAAAACGACGATGCTTGTTATACCCTCATTTCCACGCTAAAGCAAAAAGGCCAATTCAATGAAGATGATCTCTGGTTTCAGGCCCGAACCGCAGCACAAGGCAGTTCTGCTGGAACGATAAAACGTCTCGCCGGGTTGGCTGGTGCGCAGGCGGCTGATGTCTCACGCGCGCTGAATATGCCTGCAGCTGTTTTGTCCAAGGGGCCGGGAACAGGGCGCGTTGCGCATGAAGTGTTTATTCTGGCATTAGGGCAATTGGCGAAAAAGGACCATCAGCAGGCAGCCGATACGCTGAAGGCTGCAGAAAGCCAGCTGACACCGTCTGAACGCAAGGCGGCCTGGGCGCAGATTGCGCTTCCTTCTTCACTTTCCCTGGCGCCAGCCGCACTGAGTTACTGGAAAAACGCACAGGGTGCACCACTTTCCCGCCATGCACAGGAATGGCGGGTGAGAATGGCGCTTCGCTCGCATGACTGGAAAGCCGTCAGCCAATGGATCGATGAAATGCCAGAAAAGGTCAGGGGGGATGCTACCTGGGTCTACTGGAAAGGACGCACGTTGCAGTCAGCCGGAGACAACCAGGAAGCGCGCCGTTATTTCGCCAGCATTGCGGATCAGCATCATTTTTATGGTCAATTGGCACTGGAAGAGTTGGGGAAAAAGATCACTGTGCCAGAAATGGCCAGGCCGGTGACAGAGGCGGAAATTGCGCCGATGGCAAATAATCCCGGATTTGCCCTTGCCCTGAAATTCTTTTCCCTGAATATGCGCTTTGAGGGCGCCCGGGAATGGAACTGGCAATTGCGGGGAATGAATGACCGCCAGTTGCTGGCGGCAGCAGAGTTTGCCAAACGCAGCGGGGTGCTGGACCGGATGGTCAATACATCAGACCGGACGAAGGAAGAAATCATTTTCACCCAGCGCTTTCCCATGCCGTTTAAGGAAAACATGAAAACGGCCACCCAGGATCTGGGGCTGGACATGTCCTGGGCATACGGTCTCATTCGCCAGGAATCCCGCTTTATCATGGATGCGCGATCCACGGCAGGGGCCTCCGGCCTGATGCAACTGATGCCGGCAACGGCCAGGCTGGTGGCAAAAAAAATCGGCCTTGCCGACTACAGTGCGTCACAGATCAACAGCCTGGAAACCAATATTTTGCTGGGTACCAATTATCTGAGAATGATGATGGATCAGCTTGGCAATTCTGAGCCCCTGGCGACGGCAGGATACAATGCCGGCCCAGGAAGGCCGCGTGTGTGGCGGTCCAGGCTGACACGTACCGTTGAAGGGGCGATTTTCGCAGAGACGATCCCTTTTAATGAAACACGGGACTATGTCAAGAAAGTCATGTCCAATGCGGCGTATTATGCTGCCTTGACAGAGGGCCGTCCCCAATCACTGAAAAAGCGCATGGGCAAAGTATCGCCCCCTTGAAGCAAAAAAAGGGTTGCTCTGCAGAAAAAGGGGATTGGCGGTATCATAGAAATGAAAGCATTGTAAAAACAACGCCTTTCATGCTGGATGGTCCTTTTTTATTGAATCCGGCTGTAATGTCCATATCTGAAACTGGCTGAGCAAAGGGGACAGACATGAAAATCTACACTGTTGGCGGCGCTGTTCGCGACATGATACTCGGGTTGCCGGTAAGGGACCGGGATTATGTCGTGGTTGGCACAACAACTGATGTGATGCTGCTTCTTGGTTTTCAGCCGGTGGGCAAGGATTTTCCGGTTTTCCTGCATCCGCAAACCAAAGAGGAATATGCGCTGGCAAGAACGGAGCGCAAGACGGGGCCGGGGTACAAGGGGTTTGTCTTTCATGCCGAGCCGGATGTGACACTGGAAGAAGATCTCGCCCGGCGTGATCTCACCATGAATGCGATGGCGCTTTCCAAGGACGGTGATCTGATCGACCCGTTCGGGGGGCAGGAAGACCTGAAAAACCGGGTTTTCCGGCATGTATCTCCTGCCTTTGCGGAAGACCCGGTACGAATACTGAGGCTTGCCCGTTTTGCCGCGCGCTTTCCTGATTTCACCATTGCGCCTGAAACCATGGACCTGATGAAAGAGATGGTTGCTTCCGGTGAAGTGAATGCCCTCGTGCCTGAACGGATCTGGCAGGAGCTTTCACAGGGACTTATGGAGAAACAGCCGTCGCGTATGTTCATGGTCCTGCGGGAATGTGGCGCGCTGGAGCGC